>NZ_JBHMIM010000041.1:0-69408 GCF_048060115.1 Micromonospora sp. LOL_023 | reverse complement strand
GAAGCCGCTCGCGCCGGTCACCGCGACCCGCGACCCGGCCAGTCGCCCGCTCACCGCGCCGCCCGCAGCGTGAGGCGTGCCCAGCCTGGCAGCGCCGACCGCCGGTCCACCCGAGCCCCGGTCACCACCGGCCGGTACGGCGCCAGCTCGGCCAGCACGTCGTCCAGCTGGGCCTGCGCCAGCCGGGCACCCGGGCACCGGTGCGGGCCGGTGCCGAACACCAACTGCCCGATCGCCGCCGGCACCGGATCGGCCGGATCCGGTCGCGGTGCCCCGGCACGGGCCGCGTGCCGGGCCACCAGCAGCAGCCGGTCGCCAGCGCGTACCCGGGTGCCGGCCAACTCGGCGGCACCGGCCGCCACCCGGGGCAGCACCGGGCTCGGCGCGGTCACCCGCAGCATCTCGGCCACCAGCGCCGCCCGCGTACCGGCGCTATCCGCCGCCGGCCACAGCCCGTCGTCGGCGCACCAGGCGACCGCCCGGGGAATCGCCGCCATGGTGGTGTTGACCGACGCCACCGCCAGCATGCTCGCCCGACCCGCGTCGCCGGCGGGTACGCCGAGCAGCTCGGCCAGGGCGGCGGCGGCCCGCGCGGTGGCCGCCCGGTCCCGCCGGGCACCGCCCGGCCAACGCAGCCCCGGCAGGTGGCCGCGGGCGGCGGTGATCGCCGCCGCCCGCGCGGCCGCCGTCAACGCGTGCGCCGGCACCGCCACCGCCAGCAACGCCGCCGTGCTCGCCCCGGAGAGTTCGGCCACCACGTCGACGACGTCGACCTCGGCTCCGTCGGCCAACGGCGCGAACCGTCGCCGCAGCACCTCCAGCCAGACCGGCCGTAGCCGGGACACCCCGTCGGAGCCGAACACGGTCGCCGCGTCCCGCCGGGCCTGACGGTGGTCGGCCCCGTCCTCGTCGAACAGGAACCCGCCGGTCCCGGTGGCCCGCTGTGCCGCGCCGGCGGTGGTGCCCTCGGCCAACCGGTCCAACGGCACCCGGCGCAACGCGTCGGCGTACGGCCCGGGGGCATGCACCAGCACGGTCCGGCCGAGTCGCCGTACCGGAGCCTGCCGGGACGCCGCCAGCAGGGCGAACAGCACCGGATGGCTGACCAGGTACACCCGCCGGTCGCGGCGGCGCCCCCGGCCCGGGTCCCGGCGGCGCCGCTGGCCTCGGCCCTGGCCCGGGTCGCCTCGCTCAGCCATCGTTGGTCTCCGTCGCGGCGAGCAGGGCGGCCGCGCGCCGGTCCGGCTTGCGTGAGCGCCCCGACAGTGGCACCCGGGCGAACACCAGCCGGTCCGGCCGGGCCGCACCCATCCGGTCCAGCACCGGACGCAACGCGGTCCGCAGCCGGCCCGGGTCGGCGCCGGCCTCCGGCTCCACCAGTGCGACGAGCTGCTCGTCGCCGTCACCGGCCGGCACCCCGACCAGCACCGCCAGCGCCACCCCTGGCACGTGCAACGCCGGCTCGTACAACCCCGGGTAGATGTTCTCCGCCGACCGTAGGACCATGTCCTTGCAGCGGCCGGCCAGCACCAGCCGGCCGCCGTCGAGGCGGCCGACGTCGCCGCTGGCGACCTCGGCCAGCGGCGGTTCGCCGAGATACCGGTCCGCCTGCCCCGCGCCGGTCAGCCACACCTGGCCGGCGTCGTCGATCCGGGCCGCCACCCCGGGCAGCGGTGCGCCGAGCAGGTCGCCGTCACCGCCGTACGCCGCCTTCTCGGACTCCTCCACGGCGGCGGCCGGGAAGAGTTCGGTCAACGCGTACACGCCGTACGCCCGGTCCGCGCCGGCCCGCCTGACCCGGCCGAGCAGTCCGGCGCTCACCGGCGCCGAGCCGCTGAACACCTGACCGGTCAAGCGGGGGGAGCGGGCGAGCAACGCCCGCAGCTGCGGTGGGGTCAGATAGGTCGCCTGCGGGCGCAGCCGGGCCACCTGCCGGGCCAGCGCCGCCGCCGACCGGGCCGGCAACGCCACCGGGGCCCCGGCCGCCAACGCCGGCACCAGCACGAAGAACATCCCGCCGAGCACCGGCACCTCCGCCACCGGGTCGACCAGCGCGGTGACCGCCGCCATCCCGGCGGCCAGCCCGGCGCGGGAGTGCACCACCGCCCGTGGCTGGCTGGTCGTTCCCGACGTGAAGATGATCACCGCGTCGCCGTCGCCCTCGAACACCGCCGGCAGCGGGCCGCTCCCCGCCGGCAGCGCCGCCGCGCAGCCGGGCAACCGGCGGCCGACGGTGCGCACCGGGGCGATCCGCGTCAGGTCGGGCAGCGCGAGATGCGCCCGGCGGGCCAACGGAGCGGCCCAGCCGGCCACCGCCTGCGCGGCCGCGTCCGCCAGCACCAACGCCGGGCGGGCCAGGGCCAGCCGGGCGGTCAGCACCTGCGGGCCGGCCGTCGGGTCGAGCACCGCCACCCGCAACCCCAGGCGGTACGCGGCCAGCAGCACCGCCAACGACCGGGGACCAGGGCGCACCGCCACCCCGAGGGTGTCCCCGGCGGCCAGCCCGTGCCGGTGCAGCGCGGCGGCGTACCGGTCGGCGAGCTCGGCCAGCTCCCCGGCGTTGGCGAGCACCCGGGGGCGGCCGGTCAGCGGTGCGGCGGCCAGCAGCGCCGGGCGGTGCCGGTCCGCCCGCAGCACCGCGTCGAGTCGATCCAGCATCAGCGATCGTCCTCCCGGTCCGGCTTCGCCGCCGGATTCTCGTCCGGCCTCACCGCGGATCCTCGGTGAGCGGGCCGCTGCCCTGGTCGAGGTACCAGGCGGCGGTGCGGCGGATGCCGTACGCCCGCAGCCGGCGGGTCGAGTTCTCCACCACCATGTCGCGCCGGTGGATGATCGCCGGGGTGGTGCGGCGTACCCGGTTGAGGAAGGTCCGGTCCGTCGGCGACGGCCGGCGTGGCATCCCGCCGCAGGCCTGGTACAGCTCGGCGGTGACCGCCATGTTGTTGCCGGCGTGCATCCGGTACGGCGCCAGGTAGCCGCCGGTGCGCCGGTGCGCCGGGCGGATCCGGCCGAAGGACGCGGCGAGGAACACCAGCAGCCGGAACCCGGCCCGGCCCAGCGGTCCGTGCTCGTCGCGCCGGGCCCGGATCGCCCCGCAGACCAGGCCGGCGCCGCCGACCAGGCCGGCGCGGGCCGCCGCCACCCAGCCGGGGTGCGGCAGGCAGTCCGCGTCGGTGCGGGCCAGCAACCGCGCGCCGTGCGCGATGGCGTACCGGAAACCGGTGTCGACCGCGGCGCCGACGCCCTTGCATGGTTCGTGCAGCAGCCGGACCGCGAACGGTGCCCGTGCGGCGAAGTCCTCGACCACGGCGGCGGTGCCGTCGGTGGAACCGTTGTCGACCACCACCAGGGTGAAGTCCCGGTCGGTCTGCGCGGCGAGCGCGGCCAACGTCGCACCGATGCGGGACCGCTCCTGGTACGCCGGCACCACCACCCACAGTGGTCCGCCCGCGGTCGGTGCCGTCCCGTCGCGCGACTGTTCCACCGTGCTGGTCAAGGCTTCTCCCAGACCATCGTCATCACGCTGACGCCGCCACCGAGCCCGATCGCCAACACCCGGTCGCCGGGGCGCAGGTCGGCGTCGACCCGGGCCAGTTGCACGCCGAGGGTGGCGCTGGCCAGGTTGCCCAACTCGGTGACCGTCACCTCCAGCTTCTCCTTCGGCACCCCGGTCACCTCGATGAACCGCTCCAGGTACGGCACGCTCACCTGGTGCACCAGGACGCGTTCGTAGTCGACCCAGTCCCAGCCGGTGCGCCGGCGCACCCGGTGCAGGATGTCGGTGCCGATCCGTTCGAACACGCCCCGCAGCGCGTGCCCGTCGCCCTGGAAGTAGGTGTGCTCGTCGCCGCCGCGCGGGTGGCGTGACCCGCCACCGAAGATGCCGCCCACCGCCCAGTGCTCCGACCGGGTCTCGGTGTCGATGTCGACGATGCCGCCGCGACGCACCGGTTCGAGCAGCACCGCCGCCCCACCGTCACCGAACGTGTAGCCGGCGAACGCCGTCCGGGCCTGCGCCATGCTGTCCAGTCTCGGGCGCATCACCCGGGTAGGTGTCTCGCCGGTGACGACCAGCGCCCGGCGTGCCCGGCCGGCCAGCACCATCGACCGGGCCAGGTCGATGCCGTTGATGAAGCTGTTGCAGGCGTTGGTGACGTCCAGTGCGTGTGCCGAGCCGCCCAGTTCGGCCTGCACGATGTGCGCGGTCGCCGGCTCGACCAGGTCGCGGCTGGCCGAGGCGAACAGCAGCAGATCCAGCTCTGCCGGCTCCCGTCCGGCGGCGGCGAGGGCCCGTCGGGCGGCGCGGACGGCGAACGTCGAGGCGTACTCGTCGTCGCCGGCGACCCGGCGTCGTTCGATCCCGGTGACGGTGCCGAACAGCCCCGGCGGCAGCGGGATGTCGCTGGCCGCGGCGATACGGTCCTGCAGGTCCGCGGTGGCGAGGACGCGGTCGGGAAGGCTGACGCCGACCCCGGTGATGCCGACCCGGGGGGTGGACCACCCCGACGGCGACGCGATGTTCATCTGCTCAGCTTCCTGCCGGACCGGGTCGGTCCGGATGAGTAGGGGTGCTCAGATTCGGGTACCGGTGCGAGGTTACGGGCCGCCAAACGTCGGGTACACCGCCAGGATGGCTACGAAGTCGCAGCCCAGAGGGGCGAGAGGGACCGTCGGCCACGCCAACAGCGCGTTGAACCTGCGGCTGGTGATGGCCAGCTTCGGACTGGTCTTCTGCGTGGTGATCGGGTTTCTGGCCTGGCGGGCCGACCTGCTGGCCGGTGCGGTGATTCTGTGGGTCCTCGCGGCGATCGCCGTGGTCGACCTGGTCGTCATCCAGCGGCGTCGCCGGGCCCGCAGGCAGGAGGAACCGGGCGTACGGCATTCGCTGTTCGAATGAGCCGCAGACCGCCCGAGCGCGGTTGACGGATTCGGCCATCGGGTAGAGACCGGCGATGACCCCCGTCTTCGGCTTGCACTGCTCCCACGAACAGATCCATCCCACTCGGCTGCTCGACGCGGTGGTCCGCGCCGAGCAGGCCGGGTTCGATGCCGCGATGGCGTCGGACCACTTCGCGCCGTGGAGCGAGCGGCAGGGCCACTCCGGGTACGTCTGGTCCTGGCTCGGTGCGGCCATGCAGGCCACCGGGCTGCCGTTCGGCGTGGTCAACGCTCCCGGGCAGCGTTACCACCCGGCGATCGTCGCGCAGGCGATCGGCACGCTGTCGGCGATGTACCCGGGGCGGTTCTGGGCGGCGCTCGGCACCGGCGAGAACGCCAACGAGCACATCACCGGTGACGTCTGGCCCCGCAAGGACGTCCGGTCGGCCCGGCTGCGGTCCAGCGTCGATGTCATTCGGGCACTGCTGGCCGGCGAGGAGGTCAGCCACGACGGCCTGATCACTGTGGACCGTGCCCGGGTGTGGACCCGCCCGGACGATCCGGCACCGCTGCTCGGGGCGGCGGTCAGCGTGGCCACCGCCCGCTGGTGCGCCGACTGGGCGGACGGGCTGATCACCGTCAACGCGCCGGTCGAGCACCTGCGGGAAGTGGTCGACGCGTACCGTGGTGCCGGCGGTCGTGGCCGGCTGGTGCTTCAGGTGCACCTGAGCTGGGCGCGGGACGAGGCGCAGGCCGAGGCGATCGCCCACGACCAGTGGCGGACCAACATCTTCGCCCCGCCGGTGGCGTGGGACCTGACCACGCCGGAACACTTCGACGTGGTGGCGCGTGACGTCACCATCGAACAGGTACGGCGTACCGTCGACGTGTCGGCGGACCTGTCCCGCCACACCGACCAGCTCGCCTCCTACGTCTCGCTCGGCTTCGACGAGATCTATCTGCATCATGTGGGCCAGGAGCAGGACGAGTTCATCGACGTCTTCGGTGCCGAGGTGCTGCCCAAGCTGCGTACCGCCTGACCGTCGGGAATTTGGTCGCCCCGCTGGACGTTCCCGGCTAGCGTGACCACCATGTTCGGCACCGTCGGCGTTGTGCCGCCCGCAGGTTTCCACCTGCCGGGTGCCGTCGTCGGGTGCGCATGGCTGGCTGATACCCGAGGCTGACCCTCCTCCCGCTGCGGCAGAACCACGGAGGAGGGTGGCCCGGTACTTTCCGGCGCTGTCTTTCCAGTCGCGCCGTGAAGTGCGGTTCTGGCGCGGTTCCCGCGGTCTGGCACCCGCCCGCGTTCGTCGTCCGCCAAGCAAACTCCACTATGGAGCAGCATTATGGCGGTTGATGCTGGAAGGCACCACCACCGTGATCGAGGGAGCATTGCTCATGCGGCACACCAGTCCCGCGATGGCCGCGGACAGCGCGGCAACCGCCTTCGGCGACCAGGTCTACCAACAGCTACTCAAGGAGCGGGTGATCTTCCTCGGCACTCAGGTCGACGACAACTCGGCGAACACGATCTGTGCCCAGATGCTGCTGCTGGCGGCCGAGGACAGCGAGCGCGACATCTTCCTCTACATCAATTCGCCGGGCGGCGTGATCAGCGCCGGCATGGCGGTCTACGACACGATGCACTACATCGGCAACGACGTGGCGACGGTCGGGCTCGGCCTCGCCGGGTCGATGGGCCAGTTCCTGCTCTGCGCCGGTGCACCCGGCAAGCGGTACGCCCTGCCGCACACCCGGATCATGATGCACCAGCTCTCCGGCGGGATGGGCGGCACCGCCGCCGACATCGCCATCCAGGCCGAGAACATGCTGCACATCAAGCGGACGACGATCGAGCGGATCGCATTCCACACCGGGCGCACCCGTGAGGAGATCGAGCGGGACTCCGACCGGGACCGGTGGTTCACCGCCGAACAGGCCCGCGAGTACGGCATCATCGATCAGGTGATCGCCACCACGGCGCAGTTGTCCGGCACCGGTGGTGTCACCACCTGACCGGTGACGGTGGACGGAGGCACGCGATGCTGCTGCGACAGGTGATCGGCCGGGTGCTGCGCCGACTCCGGCAGGATCAGGGCCGCACCCTGCAGGACGTCGCCCAGGCCGCCGGCCTGTCGACGGCGTACCTGTCGGAGTTGGAACGCGGCCGCAAGGAGCCGTCGTCGGAGATGCTGGCGTCGATCTGCCGGGCGCTCGGCGTCGCGTTGGACGAGCTGTTGCTCCAGGCGATGCAGGAGCTGACCCGTAACCGGCCGATGGCCGCTGCCGGGTGGGGCCGACCCGTCCGGCGGGCAGCCGGTCGTCGGCTGCCCGCCGGACGGCGACCGGGGCGGGCCGCTCCGTTCGCAGGCCGACCCACTGGCCGACCCACTGGCCGACCCGTCGGCCGGGTGGTGGCCGGCCCGCCGCCTTGCCGGAAGCGACGGGCCGGCCACCACCACGACCTCAGGAGCAGGCCACCCCGTTGACGGTGATCAGCTCCGGTGCCGGGTTCGCCCCGCCGGCGGTGGTGGCGTTCAGCCCGAACATCGCCGTACCCCCCGGTCCGATCCGTCCGTTGTAGGTTTCATTGCGGGCGGTGACGGTCGCGCCGGTCTGGGTCGCCCTCGCCATCCACGCCTCACGCAGCCGCTGGTCGCCGGTGAAGGCGAAGCGGACCGCCCAGCCGTCGATCGCCGTGGTACCGGTGTTGGTGATGTTCACCTGGGCGGTGAAGCCACCACCGCCGGCCCAGGTGCCGTAGTTGACGTAGTCCGCCCGGCAGGCCAGCGGCGCGGGTGCCGGTGCGGCGTCACCCTGGTCGGCGAGGAAGGAAGCGATCCAGCTCAGCGCCGAGTTCCAGTTGATCGCCACCTCGTTCGTCGCGTACGAGGCGATGTCGTCGACGTAGCAGAACATCGGCGCGCAGCCTTCCAGCAGGTCCCGGGCGAACGGGTCGTCCAGGCCGGCGTTGGCGCCGCCGGCGATCGACCCGGCCGGCGGGATCGGCAGGTCCGGGTCGATCTGGTTGCCGAAGATCCGGCTGTGCTGGTTGCGCGGGGAGACCGTGCCCCAGCCGGTGACGTACGAGTGGTTCAGCGCGTTGCGGCCGAGGATGTAGTCCATCGCCTGTACCGCGCCGTCGCGGTACTCGGCGTCGCCGGTCAGGTCGTACGCGGTGGCCAGCACCACCGCGTTGTTGATGATGTTGCTGTTGGCGCCCCAGAAGTAGGCGCCCCGGTGGCCCGGCATCGGCAGCCCGTACGCCTGCCCGGCCAGGGTGGCCAGGTAGGCGTCGGCGGCGTCGGTCACCGAGGCCCGGATCCGTTCCCGCTCCTGTGGGGCGAGTCCGTTCGGCACGGTGGCCAGGTCGAGGCGGCCGAGGGCGGCGGTGCTGCCCCAGCCGAAGCCGGTCGAGGTGAAGACCTCGCCGGTGTGGTGCGGGGAGGCGGTGAGGTCGCCGAGGTAGCGCTGTTCGCCGGTGGTCAGGTAGAGCTGCGCCGCCGCCCAGTAGAACTCGTCGCTGACGTCTCCGTCGCTGTAGGAGCCACCACCGTTGCCGTCATTGGGGTCGGCGATCCGGTTCGGGTTGGCCTTGGCCGCCGCGTACGCGGTCTTCGCCGCGGTCAGGCACTGGCCAGCGAAGGCGGCGTCGTACGGGGCGTACAGCCGGGCGCACTGTGCCGCGACGGCTGCCAGGTTGAGCGTGGCCGCGGTCGACGGCGGGTGCAGTTCGCGCAGCTCCGGGTCGTCCTCGGGCTGCATGGGCAGGCCGGTCCAGTTCCGGTCGTGCATCTTGTGGTGGGCCATCCCGGCGAGCGGCTCGCCGGTCGGTACCTGCATCCGCATCAGGAACTCCAGCTCCCAGCGGGCCTCGTCGAGGATGTCCGGCACGCCGTTGTCGCGTTCGGGCACCCGCAGGGTGCTGTCGGCCAGGCCGGCGCCGCCGGCCGCGCTGGGCGCGGTCTTGGTCCGCTCGAAGGCGCTGAGCAGCTGGTAGGTGGCGATGCCGCCGTTGACGACGTACTTGCCGTGGTCACCGGCGTCGTACCAGCCCCCGCGTACGTCGAGCCGGTAGTCGCAGACGCCGGGCTGGCACGGCACGTCCAGGTCGCCCCGGTTGGGGGCGACGCCGACGTGGCCGGCCGGCCGGGCGTACTCCTCGCCGACCAGGTCGCCGTCGATGGCGATGCCGCTGCGCTGGATGTAGAAGAACTGCAGCGCGTCGGAGCGCAGCTGCTGGTAGATGTCGGCGGAGATGGCGAACGGATAGCTGGTCTCGCCGTCGGCGACCAGGGTGAACCCGGTGCCGGTGCCCTGGTACGCGGAGAAGTCGGCGGTGTGGGTCTGTTCGCCGGATGCGGCGTCGAGCCCGCGTGGGTTGCTGGTGCCGCTGGCGACGACGGCGCCGTCGGCGTCGTGCAGGGCCCAGCCCAGCGGGTCTGTCGCTTCGGTGACGATGGTGGCGTTCTTGGGGCCGCCGGGCAGGTAGCCGACCTGGTTGACCCGGACCCGGGGGCCGGTGTCGGGCTGGTAGGGCGGTTCCTCCTCGCCGCCGAGCAGCGAGACGTCGTCCAGGCAGAAGGTGTGACTCTCGGTGTTGCCGCCGAGTTGGAAGGCGACCTGGGCGCGGTCGGTGTCCTCACTGGCCACGAAGGTCTGCTCGATCCGCTGCGGTTCGCCGGTCAGCGCCAGGTCCCGCCCGAAGTAGCCGGTGTACGGGTCCGCGCCGAGTTGCACGACGGCGCGGACGTTCGCGGCCGGCTCGGCGGACGCCTCGAATGCGATCGTGTACTCCTCGCCGGCGATCAGCGGCACGCCTTCCTGCAGGACGCCGGCGTCCCACGGGTTTGCCAGGCCGGCGGGCACGGTGGCGCAGAGCCGACCGTCGACCACCCGGACGCCGCTGGTGCCGTAGCTGACCCAGTTGGTGGTGCCGTCGCTGAAGTCGCCGTTCTTGATCTGCTCGGCGCGGCCCGGTGGTGGCCCGGCGTCGTCGTCGCTGATCAGCGAGACGTTGTCCAGGCAGAGGGTGAATTCCTCCGTCCCGCCGCCGAGCTGGAAGGTGAAGGTGCCGTCGGGTGAGTCGAGGTTCGCGGTGAACTCGTAGCTGACCGTCTCGGGGTCGGGCCCGAGGTCGAGTTCCCGGCTGAGCACGGTGGTGTAGGGCGCGGCGTTGAGCTGGACGTTCGCCCGGACGGTGGCGGCGACGTCGGCGGAGGCGGAGAAGGTCAGCCGGTACGCCGCCCCGTCGATCAACGGGATGTCGTTGTGGCCGATGCTGGCGTCCCACGGGTTGGCGGTGCCACCGGGAACGACGGCGCAGAGCCGGCCGTCGGTGTTGCCGAGGGTGACGTTCTCGGTCGCCCACCAGGGGCCTGTCCCGTCGTCGAAGGTGCCGTTGACGATATGTTCGCGTTCCTCGGCGTACGCTGTTGCCACGGTCATCGCGGTCAACGCGAGGACGCTGGCGCTGGTGCCGGCGATGAGGGCGACCGTGCGGCGTCGTCTGGATCGGGTCACGTGGATCCTTCCCTGCGTGCGGTCCGGAGGGTGTCGTGGCGCGGGTCTGCCGAGGTGCGACCGGCACCGCGCCGGGACGAGTGGGAGCGCTCCCATTGATGCTAGACGATGTTGCCAGGCTGTTTCCGGGGTGTCAATCGCCAGGGGTGGTCAATGGGGTGGGTCGAGGGGCGGCCTGCCCGTTATGTCGTCTTAGGTAGCATTTGGGGGAGTAGTTGGGTCGATTCTTCATGGTCTTTGGCATCTGCATGCTGATCTACTAGAGACATTTCAGCCCTCTTCCTGGCAGGCTGCCAGCCATGACCCTGAAGCTGCGTTCCGCGGCGGTGACCGACCGCGGCCTGATCCGGAGCGGAAACCAGGACTCGGTGCACGCCGGCGACTGGTTGGTTGCCGTCGCCGACGGTATGGGCGGGATGGCCGCCGGGGATCTGGCCAGCAAGATCGCGATCGAGGCGATCGCGCCGTTGGACGCGGCGATCGCCGTCGATAAGCTGGTGACCGGCCTGGAAACAGCGGTCGAGACCGCCGGCGCCCGGATCCGCGACGCGATCGCCGAGGACCCGGCCCGGGAAGGGATGGGGACCACCCTGACCGCCCTGCTCTTCGCCGAGTCCGGTACGGCGATCGCCATGGTGCACGTCGGGGACTCCCGGGCGTACCTGCTGCGGGGCGGGACCCTGAAGCAGGTGACCCGGGACGACACGTTCGTGCAGATGCTGGTCGACGAGGGCGTGATCACCGCGGAGCAGGCGGCCAGTCATCCGCGCCGCGCGGTGGTGACCCAGGCGCTGCAGGGCGACAACGTCAACCCGGCGTACCAGGTCTTCGCCCCGCAGACCGGCGACCGCTGGCTGCTGTGCAGCGATGGCCTGTCGAACGTGGTGCGCGCGGAGAGCATCGCCGAGGTGCTGGCGACGTACGCCGATCCGCAGGCGGGTGCACAGCGGCTGGTGGACCTGGCGATCCGGGCCGGTGGGCCGGACAACATCACCGTCGTGATCGGCGACATCGCCGAGGTCACCGACTGAGGTCCGTTCGGACCCGGGCGTTCGCCGGGCCCGCCTGCTCACCGGTCTCGTGGTAAGGACCGACGGCGGTCGGTCCGAGGATCTCGGACCGACCGCCGTCGGGTGGCGCAACGGGTGCGAGCCGGCGGGCAGCCGCCGGTCGCGGTCATGTGAGTCAGTACGTCGACTGCAGTTGTCCACGCAGCTTGGTCAGTGCCCGGGCGAGCAGCCGGGACACGTGCATCTGTGAGACACCGACCTGGTCGGCGATCTGCGACTGGGTCAGGTTGCCGTAGAACCGCAGGGTCAGGATGCGCTGCTCCCGCTCGTCGAGGGTGGCCAGCGCCGGACCCAGCGCCACGCGCAGCTCGGCGAGCTCGTACTCACGGTCCTCCGCGCCGAGCATGTCGGCGAGCTCGGTCGCCCGCTCGCCGTCGCCGGTCGGGGTGGACAGCGACACCGCGTTGTACGCGCGGGCACCCTCCAGGCCTTCGAGTACCTCCTCCTCGGTGATCTGCAGGTGCACGGCGATGTCGGCCACTGTCGGCGACCGGCCGAGCGTCTGCAGCAGGGTGCTGTTCGCCTCGGAGATGCTCAGCCGCAGTTCCTGCAGCCGGCGGGGCACCCGAATGTCCCAGGTGCGGTCGCGGAAATGCCGCTTGAGCTCGCCGATGATCGTCGGGATCGCGTACCCGGCGAAGTCGACGCCGCGGCTCGGGTCGAACTTGTCGATGGCCTTGATCAGGCCGACCGCGGCGGTCTGGGCGAGATCGTCGGTCGGCTCACCGCGCCCGCTGTAGCGCTGGGCGAGGTGCTGCGCCAACGGCAGCCAGGCTTCGATCGCCCGGTCGCGCAGCGCCTCGCGGGACGGGTGGTTGGTCGGCAGCGCGGCCATCGCGGCGAGCAACTCGGTCGCGCTGTCGGTCGAGCCGTTGACCCGCTGGCTCACAGCGGCCGGGGTGGTCGTGCTCTGGTCCACGGTCGCCGGCTCGTGCACCGTGCGGTGTCCGATCAGTGTCGCGGTCATTGGTGGTCCTCCCTGCACCTCGTCCGCGGATATGGAAGGTGGTGCGTTTGGATGTACTCGCTAGGGTCTTTCGGCCTTAACACTAACCCGGTTGGTCAGCTGAAAGCTAGCCGAAAGTACGATGTATTTATCGCCCACTATCGAGTAAGTCGGACATTTTGCCGCGCATCTGGGTCGATCCAGGTTTCGGATACCCGCTGATCGGTCAGTGAAGCGCCGCCAGCCCCTGATGATCGTCGACCGGGAGATCGCCCGGTGCCACCGCCCAGACGGACATCCCGGTCATCTCCAGGAACCCCTCGATCGTGGTCGCGAACGCGACGTCCGCCGCGTCCCGGCCGGTGGCGATCCGGACCATGCTCTGCCGGGGCGCCAGGCGGGTGGCGTCCCAGACGTACCACCGGTCCGCCAGCGCGGTCTCCGCGACCAGATGGAAATCCATCGGCGACAACCCGGGGGCGTAGACCGCGACGACCCGGGCCGGAATGTCCAGCGCCCGACAGAGCGTGACGGTCAGGTGGGCGTAGTCGCGGCAGACTCCCGCACCGCTCATCAGGGTCTCGGCGGCGTCCGTGCCGGGGCCGCTGGCACCCACCGTGTAGGTGGTGTGGCGGTGGACGTAGTCGCAGATCGCCCGGACCGCGTCGCCGGGGTCGCCGTGGCCGCCGAAGCGGGCGGCGGCGAAACCACCGAGCCGGTCCGACGGGCAGTAGCGGCTCGGTCGCAGCGCCACGATCCGGTCCAACGGGGTCACCGCGGCCGCCGTCGCCGGCTGCTGCGGGGCAAGCGGCGCGTGGTATCCGATCGTCACCCGCCCAGGCGGTACGTGCAGCAGATGCAGTCGGCCGCCCGCCTCCCAGCTTCCCCGCACCTCGTCCGGGGCGACCGGCCCGCCGGCGGTCTCGGCTACCAGCCGGCCGGTGGCCGGTTGTCGGTGTGCCGTCACGGCGAGCGCCACCGTCGCCGCGGCCGTCACCTCGAAGCTCAGTTCGCAGCCGATGGTCCCTGTCGTCGCCGCCGTCGCCTCACTCATGACCACTTGATACCCCGTCGCCGCACCCGTCCCAACGTCGTGGGCGGCGAACGTCACATCCAACGTGTTAGTTGAAATTTGAAATACGAGCTACGGTCGGGCCATGACGGGCGGATTGACGGGACAACGACTGGCCGCCTGGCGGGCGTACATCGAGTCCAGCCAGCGGCTGCTCACCCTGCTCGGTGACGAGCTGCGCGACCGGTGTGGTCTCAGCCTGGCCGACTACCACGTCATGTTGCTGCTCTCCGAGGCACCGCAGCGCCGGCTTCGGATGGGCGAGCTGGCAAACCGGCTGGTCTTCTCGCCGAGCCGGCTGACCTACCAGGTCGCCACCATGGAACGGCGCGATCTGGTACGGCGGGAGAGCTGTCCGCAGGACCGCCGGGGCAGCCACGCGGTCCTCACCGACCACGGTCTGGCCAGCCTGCGCGCCGCCGCGCCAGGGCATCTCGCAGCGGTCCAGCACCACTTCCTCGACCACCTCGACGACACCGACATCACCCAGCTGGAGCAGGTGTTCACCGCCCTGGACACCCGACTCAGCCCCACCGACAACGCCACCCCAGCCGGAAAGAGGACCTGATGCCAGCAGTCTCCGTCGACGACGTACTCGTCCTGCCCCGCGTGCCGGCATTCGACCCGGCCGCGAACACGATCCGGCCGGTGCGGCGGGTCGTCACCGCGCCGAGCGGCTTCGAAGGAGAAGGCTTTCCGGTCCGGCGCGCCTTCGCCGGCGTGCCGACGACCGAACTCGACCCGTTCCTGCATCTGGACCAGATGGGTGAGGTGGAGTACGCCCCGGGCGAGCCCAAGGGCACCGCCTGGCATCCGCACCGCGGATTCGAGACAGTCACCTACATCATCGACGGTGTCTTCGACCACCAGGATTCCAACGGTGGCGGTGGCACGATCACCAACGGCGACACCCAGTGGATGACCGCCGGCTCCGGTCTGCTGCACATCGAGGCGCCGCCGGAGCACCTGGTGGTCAGCGGCGGGCTCTTCCACGGACTGCAGCTGTGGGTGAACCTGCCCAGGGCGAAGAAGTTCGCCGTCCCGCGCTACCAGGACATCCGGGCGCGGGAGGTCGGCCTGCTCACCACCGGAGACGGTGGGGCGCTGATCCGGGTGATCGCCGGCGAGATCGCCGGGCACCAGGGTCCCGGATCCACCCACACCCCGATCACCATCGCCCACCTCACCGTGCAGCCGGGCGCTCAGGTGGATCTGCCGTGGCGAGCGGACTTCAACGCGCTCGTCTACGTACTTGGCGGGCAGGGTACCGTCGGCGAGCAGCCACACGCGGCGCGGACCGGGCAGCTGGCCGTGCACGGCCCCGGCGACACGCTGCGGGTCACCGCCGACGCCCAGCAGGACAGCCGCACCCCGCAGCTCGACGTCTACATCATGGGCGGGCAGCCGATCCGGGAGCCGGTCGCCCAGTACGGACCATTCGTCATGAACACCCGGGCGGAGCTGGTCACCGCGTTCGAGGACTACCAGGCGGGTCGACTCGGGGTCGTCCCGGCGGCCCGGGTGCCGCACGGCGGCGGTCAGCAGCCGCCACGGTGACCGAGAAACCCGGATTCTGCCCGCAGGCACAGCCTGCGGGCAGAACCTTACGAGACCAGGAAGACCCCGAGTACCCCCAGGACCACCATCAGCAGGACTGCCAGCAGTAGCCCCTGCTCACTCTGGACGGTCTCGCCGGAGTAGGTCTGCTGGGGATCCTGGGTGACGATCTCGGTGCTCATCGTGCCTCCTCAGCCTGCTGTCCTGGCCTGACAGTGACGGTATGCGACAGGGCGCGTCCGTGAATCCCGGAGTTGTGCCACCCACGGGCGTGCGGTCGCAGAACCCAGTACCCGTGCTGCCCCGGCGAAACCCACTACTGACGACCGGATCCCGCAGTCGGGTTCATCCGCCGTACGGCCTGGTGCGCCTGCTCGGCGAACTCGGCATCCACCGTCACGCCGTACTGGCTGGCCTGTAGCAGACTGCGGGAGGAGAAGTCCCGCCGGCCGCCGGTCATCGCGTGCGCCACGGCACCGAAGACCGCACCCCAGACCGCACCGATGACCAGCGCGGTGACGATGATCCCCAGCCAGTTCACCACCGCGAAGATGCCGATGAGCAGCCCGATGAACAAACCGAACCAGGCGCCCGTGCCCGCTCCGGCGAGGGCGGCCCGGCCGGTGGTGAGCCGGCCGGTGACGTCCTCCACCAGCCGCAGATTGGTGCCGACGATCGCGGTGCGTTCGACCGGGAACCGGTTGTCCGACAGGTCGTCGACGGTTCGTTGGGCCGAGGCGTAGTCCGGATAGGTGGCGATCGTCACCGTCGTCCGGGCGTGATCGCCGAGTTCGGGAGCGGCACCTGGAGCGGTGGGATAGCCGGCTGGTCCGCCTGGCATGTTGCCCGCCGGGAAGTTGGCCGTGTCGCCGAACGTGCCTGGTGACGAGCCGTCCATCCGGATCGTGGATCTGGTCATGATCGGCCTCCTTTCGCGGGCAGGGTGCCCGGGGAGCCCGCCAGGTAACCTGTTCGCCCGTACCGAACTGACTCGCTGCGGGCCCGTCCGGCGCACAGCACGACTTCGGCCCCTCCCGAACGGGAGGGGCCGAAGCATGGTCCGGCGGCGGGCCGGACCGGGAACCGGATCGCGCGAGGGGGACGTTCGGCGCGGTCCGGTGACGGCGCTAGCTGCTACAGGCGGCGCCGTTGAGGGTGAAGTTGCTCAGCGGCGGCAGGGTGCTGCCGGTGTAGGTGCCCTGGAAGCCGATGCTGACGGTGGCTCCGGTCGCCAGCGAGCCGTTCCACGCGGCGTTGCGTACGGTGATCTGGCTGCCGGACTGGCTCCAGGTGCCGTTCCAGCCGTTGCTGAGGCTGACATTGGAGCCGGCCGTGAAGACCAGGGTCCAGTTGCTGACCGCCGCGCCGCCGTTGGTGAGCCGGAGTTCTCGGGTGAAACCGCCGGTCCACTGGTTCGTGGTGGCGCTGACACGGCACGCACCCGGTGGTGGTCCTGTGGTGGGTGGTGGTCCTGTGGTGGGTGGTGGTCCTGTGGTGGGTGGTGGTCCTGTGGTCGGTGGCGGGCCCGTGGTCGGCGGCGGACCGGTGGTCGGCGGCGGACCGGTGGTAGGTGGCGGCGCCGTGGTCGGGCCGGCGGCGATCGCCAGGTCGTACGCGCGTTGCGCCACGAACTGGCCGGCGGCGGCGATGCAGCCGTCCGCCTCGCCGGGCAACTTCACCCACAGGAACGCGTCGATCTTGGCGTCGCCGGTGTTGGTGGTGCTCGCCGTGCCGATCGCGCGGCCTCCCGGGTCACACCACTCGGAACCGAGCGGTCCGTTGCCGTTGCGGCTGGTGTCGATCACCGCAGTGAGGTGGTTTGCGCCGGTCGCGTTGATGACCGCCTTGACGTAGTTGACTGCCTCGCTGGTGCTGCGGTAGTTCGACACGTTGCTGGAGATGCCGTGGGCGCTGTTCGCCACGTCGGCTCCGACCAGCAAGCCCGCCATCGCGGAGGGGGAGTGCCACGCGGAGTGCCCCGCGTCGAAGTAGACCCTGGCCTGGGACGATCCGGCCTTGAGTGCCTTGCCGGCGTACGCCATCGAGGCTCGGACCTCGGCCTGCTCGCCAGCGCTCATGCAGGTGCCCATCAGTGCCAGTACGTCCGGCTCCAGCACGATGTACGCCGGGCGGTTGCCCAGCCCGGCGGCGACCTGGTCGACCCACTGCCGGTAGGCGCTGTGGTTCGGTGCGCCGCCACCGCTGTGGTTGCTGCAGTCGCGGTTCGGGATGTTGTAGACCACCATGATCGGGATCTTGCCGGCCGCCGCCGCGGCGCCGACGAAGGAGCTGACCTGGTTGCGTACCTCGCTGGGGTTGTACTGGGTGAACCACCGTCCCTGGGGCACGGTGGCTATCCGGTCGCGGATCAGCGGGGCCCGGGAGTCGCCGGGGTTGGTCGCCACCCAGCGGGCGGCCTGGGTGTCCGGGTCGACGTAGAAGACAGAGTCGGCTGCCTGGGCAGCGCGGGGCTGTAGCAGCCCGACACCGACCGCGGTGGCGACCGTGAACGCCATGACGGCGGCGGCACCAACTGCGGTGAGCGCAGATCTCCTGCGCATGGGTACTCCCTCCGGGTAGGGACGTATATTTAAGGAGCTCAGTGGAAGCGCTCCCATAGACATCCATTACCGTACGGGTGTGTTGCCGATATGTGAAGAGCCTGTGACGCCACCGCCCAGAAGATGACATAGCGTGAGATATCGCCGGAGCTCGCTGGGTTGGCGGTCACCGCTGGTGTTCACCCCAGTGACGCGCGGTACTCCGGACATACCGCGATGATCCCGAAGGAGGCGCCGAGCGGATCCGTCAACTGCGCGTACGTGCCGGGACCCGCCTCGTACGGCCCGAAGGTGATCTGTCCGCCGAGTGACCTGCAGCGCTGCACGGCCGTCGCGCAGTCGTCCACCTCGAAGGTGGTGCGCCAGTGCGCCGGCACCTGAGGTGGGTAGCGCTCGCCCATCTCGATGAGCCCGGCGACCTCGCGCGTCTCGCGCAGCCAGTCCTGGTAGCCGTCGGTCCCGCCGTAGACGCTGGCTCGCGCGGTCCAGCCGAAGACCGTCCCGTAGAAGCTGCCCGCACCGGCCACGTCCCGGGTGGCGAGTTCGTTCCAGCAGATCGTGCCGGGCTCGGCGGCGACCTGGGCGCCCGGGAACGGGCCTCGCTGCCACAACCCGAACACCGCGCCCTGTGGGTCCGCCACCAGGGCTGAGACGCCGCGATCGGGGTGCCGGACCGCCGGGGCGACGGCGACTCCGCCCGCGCGGGCTGTCGCGTCGACCGTCGCGGCGGTGTCGTCGGTAGCGAGGTAGGTCAACCATGCCGACGGTGTGCCGGTGTCGGCGTTCGTGCTCAGCCCGGCGACAGCCATGTCACGCAGGTGGAAATCGACCCGTGGCCCGCCGGTGTCACCGACCGGCTTCCAGCCGAACAGCTCGTGGTAGAACTCGATCGAACCCGTGGGGTCGCTGGTGCGTAGCTCAGACCAGCAAGGGGTTCCCGCGGCGTAGCCTCTGATTCGCACCCTTTGCACCCTCTTAGCATCGTTCATCCCGTTCGGCGTGATCGTTACTGTACGCCACCGGGATGCCGGGCGCGGGTCGGCCAAAAGGGCCAATTGCCGTCACTGTGAGTGAATATCTAAATTACGAACTGGCGGGGAGCATGATCTCGAACCACACGGTGGAACCACGTACCGACGGGTCGGTGCCCCAGGTGTCGCACAACTGCTCGATCAGGCCAAGCCCTCGGCCACGACTGCTCAGCGTGTCCGTGCGGGCCCGGCTGACCGTACCCCGGGTGCCACTGTCCGCAACCGAGACGAGGAGCCGCTCCGGGCTGAGATCGATCTCCACGCGGGCCTCGGTGCCCGCGTGCAACAGCGCGTTCGTGGTGAGCTCGCTGGCGCACAGCACCGCTGGGCCGATCACCGATTCCGGGACGCGCCACTCCGCCAGCTGATCCGCCAGCCAGTGCCGCACCCGGCTCGGCGCGATCGGCTCGGCCGGCACCAGCAGACCGGCGGACCTGCTGGGGGCAGCAGCATGCTCCATCGCCAGCACGGCCACGTCGTCGTCGGTGGTGCCGGGCACCGCTGCGCTGGCCACGGCACAGAGGTTGCGTGGATCACTGGTGCTGGTCGCCGCGACAGCCGCTGCCAGCGACAACATCCCCGCCCCGAGATCCTGGCCGCGTCGCTCCACCACCCCGTCGCTGAACATCAGCAGCGTGTCGCCGGGACGTAGTTCGACGAGGGTCGGCTGGCGCGGGCCGGCCAGCCCGAGCGGCACCCCGGGTGGCACCTGCGCGAAATCGGCCACCACTCCGGGGGACGACGGTCGGCGGATCAACGGCGCGGGATGGCCTGCGCTGGCCAGCGTCAGCTGGCCGGTCGCCGGGTCGAGCACGCCGTACAGCACGGTGACGAACAGCTCTTCGTTGCGGCTCTCCTCGCTCAAACTGTGGACGAGCCGATCCAACCCGGTCAGCACCGCGGCAGGCTGCGGGTCGGTCAGCGCGAGCCCGCGCAATGCGGCCCGGACCTGGCCCATCAGCGCGGCGGCCCGCACGTCGTGCCCGGCGACGTCGCCGAGTACGACGGCGAGCCCGCCGCCGGGCAGCCGGAACGCGTCGTAGAAGTCGCCGCCGGCCGAGTTTCCGTCCACCCCCGGGTCGTAGCGCGCGGCCAACCGGAATGTGGGCAGGTCGGGCAACTGCTCCGGCAGCATGCTGCGCTGCAGCAGCTGGGCCGTGCCGTGCTGGGTCTCGAACCGCCGGGCGCGCTCCGCCGCCTGGGTGACCAACTCGGTCACCGCCGACAGCAGCGCCCGCTCGGCCGGAGCCCACTGATGCTGATCCCGGTAGCCGAAGGTCATCGCGCCGCGCAGCGAGCCGGCCCGCAGCGGCAGCGCCGCGAGTGCCGCCACCCGCTCGTCGTGCCGGTCGGCGGCGAAGCGGGCGAGCGGCCGGCCGTCGCTGGTGAACCGGGGCACCCCGGTGGAGCCGACGGTCGCCAGTGGGGTGGCGGCGTCCCGTGGGAACCGCCGCCAGACCGGCGGGAGGCGTTCGTCGGCCTCGTCGAGCAACTCGCCGCGAACCCGGCGGACCACCCGCCACCCGCCGCCGTCGTCGATTCCGAACGCCACCTGGTCGACATCGAGTGAGGCGAGGCCGTACCGCAGCGCCACCCGGGCCACGTCGTCGAGGGTGAGCGTGCCGGCCAACGCCGCGGTCAGTTCGCTGATGCTCTGCAACCGGTGGGTGATGGCGCCCGTCTCGGTGGCCACCGAGAGCATCCCGATGATCGCTCCGTGGCTGTCGCGCACCGCCGAGTAGCCCCGGGTGTACGCGGTCCCGCCCACCAACTCGGCGTTCGCGCTGAACGGGGCGACGGTCTCGGATTCGAGGAACGGTTCCCCGGTGCGGTAGACCCGCTCGACCACGTCACCCACGCCGGGCTGGTGCCACGAGTCGGCGAAGACACCGGCCGCCGGCCGGGCGAAGGCGTCCGGGTGTTTCGCGCCGAGCAACTCCGCGTACGCGTCGTTGTAGATCATGAGGAAGTCGTCGCCGCAGGCCAACGCCATCGGCACCGGCGAGGCCAGCACCAGTTCGACGGCTGCTCGCAGCGCCGGGTCCCAGCTGTCGGGGTTGCCCAGCGGGGTATCCGACCAGTCGTGCCGATCAGCCAGGGCGGGCGGCGGTCCGGACGGCGTGGCCGCGCTCGGCGTGGCAATCTCCGCTGACCCGGCGGTACGCGCGACCGGTACGCCCGTAGGGGAGTCGCGGGTCTGTCCGGCGGTGCCTGCCATGGGGGAAGCCTATCCGGGCGGTGATCGGTCGAGGGCGTGGACCGGCCCAGGGTGGGTATGCGGGCCGGCGGTAGGCGATGCTGCGCGTCCTAGCGACAGCGAGGCGACGCATCGGTAGACGAGGCGGAAGGGGGGACCGGATGTCCTCGACGTACGCGTCGGCGCAGGTCGATATTGGGAATGCGCTGACTGACATGTGGCGGTCCGTAATACTTTTCGTGCCCCGGGCCATCGCGTTCATCGCGATTCTCGTGGTCGGATGGTTGATCGCACGGGCTGTGCTCAAGGGAGTCGACAAGGCGCTCGAACGGGTCGGTTTCGACCGGGCGGTGGAGCGCGGGGGAGTCGGCAAGGCGCTGGAACGGACCCGGTACGACGCCAGTGACGTCCTGGCCCGACTGGCGTACTACGCGGTGCTGCTGTTCACCCTGCAGTTCGCGTTCGGGGTGTGGGGTCCGAATCCGATCAGTGACCTGATCGGTGCCGTCGTGGCATGGCTGCCACGGGCGTTCGTCGCGATCGTGATCGTTGTCGTGGCTGCGGCAATCGCCACCGCGGTACGGGACCTGGTCGCGGGCGCGCTCGGCGGCCTGTCCTACGGCCGGGTGCTGGCCACCGCGGCGTCGGTGTTCGTCATCGCGCTGGGCGTCATCGCCGCCCTGAACCAGGTCGGCATCGCCACCACGGTCACCACTCCGGTGTTGATCGCGGTTCTGGCCACCGTCGCGGGCATCGCGATCATCGGTGTGGGCGGGGGTCTGGTCCGCCCCATGCAGCAGCGGTGGGAAGGCTGGTTGAACCGGATGTCGGAGGAGTCCCAGGCGATCAGGGACAGCCATCAGGCGTACCAGGCGGGACGCGACGACGTGGGCCAGCGGATGCACGAGCCGACCCAGGTGATCCCACAGTCCCAGCAGGCGCCGGCGATGTCGGGCGGCCGGGAGGCGGCCAGCGGGCGTGGTATGACCGGGCCCGGGGCCAGCCAACCCGGTGGCATGACACAGCCGGGCCGTCGACCCAACGGCTGACCGCAGTCCGGTCGTCCGTCAAGCGGTGACGATGTGGACCTGTCCCGAGCAGGGCTCAGACCCTGACCCGGGACAGGTCCATGCCGGGTGCGGGTGGGCCCGACGGGTCAGCGCAGGAGCGCCCGGCGGTTGGTGGCGGCGAGGTGACAGATGGCGAGCAGCCGGACCGTCACCCAGTCGACCCGGCTCCAGTCCGTGTCCGGCCCGGCCGGTGGCCGCCAGCCGGACTCGACGGCTGCGTCGAGCACCCCGTCGGCGTACCGGGCGAGCGTCACCGCGTTGAGTGGGCGCAGATCCAGCAACAGCCGGTCGCGGATCGCCGCGCGATGCTGGTCCACCTCGGCGAGCAGACCGGGCGTGGCGGTCGCGGCCGGCAGTCCGGCGGCACCGAGCAGGGCGTGCAGCTCGCGCAGCGAGGTGTACGCCGATCGCCGGGCGGCCGGCAGGGCGAGCAGGCCCCGGCGGGGGGACGGGGCGAAGGGACCGGCGCTCATCGCGACGCTCGGCTACTACTCGACACGCCGGTCGCCCGTGTCGACAGCCGCCGGCCGGCGCCGGGCCGCGTCGTCGGCGATGATGACAGTGGCCACCATGAGCGCGACGCAGACGCTGAACAGCCAGGAGTCGTCCGGAAGCAGGTACGCCGAAACCGGGGCCTGCAGTGCGGCCAGCACGAAACCGAGCCAGGCCCAACGTCGCTGACGCGAGGTGAGGAAACCAGGGGCGGGACGCATCCGAAAAGTCTTGCTCCCCAGATCCGTACTGCCGTCAGCCGATCGGACGAGGATCAGTGCCCGATCCGAGGATGGGTTGTCTTGTCGACCGCCGACGTCGGTGGTCGACGAAACGACGGGGGATGCGTCAGTTGGGGCCGGTGCGGCCCGTCGTCGACGGCCGGTATGCGCGCTCGGGGTCCGTTCCTGCGGCGCGCGCCGCCGGCTGATCGGCCGGCTCGGCCCCGTGACCGAACTCGGCCTCGGCCCCGGCGTCGCCGCCGGTCACATCGTCGACCTCGCCGTCGGCGGCCGGTGCGGCGACCGCCCGTTCCAGGTCGCGCAGGGGAAGTCGTTGCTCGTCGCGCCAGAGACCATCCACGGGTTCAGTCATACCGAATCCGGTACCCCGGCCGGTCGGCGGCAAACTCCCGGCGCCCCCGACTCGAGGTCGCCTCGCAGAAGGCGGCGGTGGCGCGGACCTGGTTCGGTCCGCGCCACCGCCGTCGTCAAGTCAAGGTACGGAAGAGGAAATGGAGGCTCACGGCTGCGGCCGGGACACCTCTCCACGCCAGGCGCCGGTCTCCAGACCCTGGCGGTTCTCGATGAACTCCTTGAAGCGCTTCATGTCGCCCTTGACCCGGCGGTCGATGATGCCGAGTTTGTCACCGGCCTGTTCGGCGATACCTTCCGGATCGAACTCCATCTGTGCGGTCACCCGGGTGTGGTGGTCGTCGAGACGGTGGAAGGTGATCACACCGGCCTGCTTGACGCCATCGGTGGCGGTCCAGGCGACCCGCTCGTCGGGGATCTGCTCGGTGATCTTCGCATCGAACTCGCGGGTCACCCCGGCGATCTCAGTCGTCCAGTGGGTCATCGTGTCCGAAACCTGGGTTACTTCGGAGACGCCCTCCATGAACTGCGGGAACTCCTCGAACTGGGTCCACTGGTTGTACACGGTACGTACCGGTACCGCGACATCCACATACTCGGTCACTGCACCCATCTTGGTTTCCTCCTCGTTGACTGCTGGGCCACGGGCGGCGCGGTCACCAGCGTGTCGTCTCGTTCGCATGGCCGAGTTCGGCCCACACTTCGGACACCGTCTGGAACGTGCGGCCCGCCGGCAGTTGGTCGATCTCGTCGAGCACGTCCGTCGGGGCCTCGTTGTCCTCGGCGCTACGGCGCAGGGTGGCGCGGTCGCCCGGCAGCGCGGTCAGGTTGATGTAGCGGCCGAGTCGACTGCGCTGCTCGACGTCCTCGTTGGTCATGCCCTGTGGCGTACCGGAGCGGTTGTCCCCGGCCGGGACCGTGGTCGGCTCCGGCTGGTCTTCGCCCGGGGGTTCCGCCTCGTGCCACTCCTCTGCCCGGCCGCCCGCGACGCCCTGCGTGGTCCCGCGGATCTCCTGGGCCATCGCGTCGTCCACTCGTGGGCCGTGCTTGCTATTGCCGCGTTCCATAGCTTTTCGACTACCCGGGACGGACGAGGCTAAACCATCGGCTGTCGTGGGCGCCGCTCATTCGGCCGGGGTGCGGGCGGGCAGCACCGGATCGCTGGGGTCGGGCTCCCCGGCCTGTCTGGCCCTGCCGCGCTGCACCTCGGCGTTGATCTCGACGCCGAGCATCACCGCCAGGTTGGTCAGGTACATCCAGACCAGGAACGCGATCACCGCGCCGAGGCTGCCGTACGTCACGTCGTACGAACCGAAGTACGCGACGTAGGTGCCGAAGCCGACCGAGGCGACCGCCCAGAGCAGCAGGGTCACCGCGCCGCCCACGGCCAACCACCGGAACCGTGGCTGGCGTACGTTCGGCGCGATCCAGAACAACAGGGTCAGCAGCAGCACCACGATGGCGACCAGAACCGGCCACTTGAACAGGCCCCAGGCGGTCCGTGGTGCCTGGCCCAGGCCCAGCGCGTCGCCGACGAAGTCGGCGACCGGGCCGCTGACGATCAGCATGGTGGCGACCAGCGCGAGCAGCACCAGGCCTGCGGCGGTCAGGCCGAGCTGCTGCGGCTGCAACTTGTAGAACGGTCGGCCTTCCTCGACGCCGTAGATGGCGTTGGCGGCGCGGGCGAACGCCCGGACGTACCCGGAAGCGGACCAGACGGCGGCCACCAGACCGAAACTCAGCAGCACCCCGGCCGAACTCTGCTGGTTCACCACACCGTTGACGATCTCGATGAAGCCTTCGTTGCCGACCACCGCGCCGGCCCCGACCTCGTCGGCCAACTCGACGACGGTGTCCACGGTCCGTTCCCCGTCGGAGACCAGACCGACCAGCGCGACGATCACGATCAGCGAGGGAAACAGCGCGAGAACCCCGTAGTAGGTCAGCGCCGCCGCCCAGTCGAGACAGTTGTCCTTGACGAATCTGTGACCGCTGTTGACGATCACCGTGCGCCAGGTGGCCGGCCGCAGGTCCCGCAACCGCAGCGTCCGCTCGGGACGGGCCTCGTTGACCCTGGCCGTCGACGCACGCGGGGTCTCCATATCGCCATTTCCTACCCTCGTTCCCGTGCGGGTAAACCCGGCGGACGGGTTTGCCCGGCGGCCGGTCGGGCACATCTGCGGGCACGGTGGTTCGCACGACGTGGACACGACGTCGAACACGATGGTGAGGGAGGCGATCATGCCGGCTCGGGAGGAACTACCCAGCACCTTGCGCCGCTCGTCGGAGAAGGCACAGGAGACCTGGTCGAAGACCCATGACGCGGCGGTGGAGACCTACGGCGAGGGGGAGCGTTCGCACCGCACCGCGTTCGCCTCGTTGAAGCACTCCTTCGAGAAGGTCGGCGACCACTGGGAGCCCAAGCAGCGCAAGGGCCCCAGCGACGCGCAGGCGGCCCGCGGCTACCAGGACGAACCGGCGCAGGGCGCCGGTGGCGTCGACGCCACCGCGTCGAAGGACCATCTGATCTCGGTGGCCCGTGAACTCGATGTCAAGGGGCGTTCGTCGATGACCAAGGACCAGCTGGTGTCCGCGATCGGCCGGGCCAACCGCCGGGAGACCGCCCGGGCCCGCCAGAACTGAGCCCAGCCACGGCGCACCAGAAGTGTCCGTCCCGGACGGCCGGTGGACGTCACCAGCGGCCGTCCGGCCCGCCCGGGGCCTGCAGGTGCAGCACCTTGACCGTCGTCATCTCGTCGAGCAGTTCCGGCCCGTAGCCGAACCCTTCGCCGCTGCCACGTCGCGGATGCGCGGCTCCACCGGGAGCGCCACCGAACACAGAATTGATCTTCACGGTGCCGACCGGCAGGTCGCGCCACGCCCGCTGGGCATGGGTCATCGATCGGGTCAGCACGGTGGCCGACAGCCCGTACGGTGAACACGCCGCCCGGGACAGCGCCTCGTCGAACGATCCCACCGTCATCACCGGAGCCACCGGGCCGAACGTCTCGTCCCGCATCACCGCCATGTCGTCGGTACACCCGGTCAGCAGCGTCGGCGGATAGTAGGCACCGGGCCCGTCCGGGATCTGCGCGCCGCAGCGCACCGTGGCGCCCTCGGCGACCGCCGCCATCACCTGCGCGTGCACCTGGTCGCGGTGCCGGCGGTCCACCAACGGACCCAGTTCGGTGTACGGGTCACTCGCCGGCCCGAGCCGCATGCCTGAGCAGTGCTCGGCGAGTGCCGACACGAACGACTCGGCGACCACGCTGTGGACGTAGATCCGCTCGACGCTCACACAGACCTGACCCGAGTTGGCCAGGGCGCCCAGCGCGGCCTGTTGCGCAGCCCACTGCGGATCGACGCCCTCGTCGACGATCAGGGCGTCGCTGCCGCCGTTCTCCCGAAGGACCTTGGCCCCGGTCCGGGCGCACGCCTGCGCCACCGCTCGACCACTGGCCGTCGATCCGACGTGTGCGACCAGGTCGACCCCGTCGGCGGCGGCGATCCGGGCACCGACGTCGGCGCCACCGGTCAGCAGGGCGAAGACGCCGTCGGGGAGTTCGTCGGCGACCAACCGGCCGAGCAGCATCCCGGTCGCCGGGCAACGCTCACTCGGCTTGTGCACGACCGTGTTGCCGGTGACCAGCGCGGCACCGAGCAGCCCGCAGGCCACCGCGACCGGGTCGTTCCACGGCGTCAGCACCGCCACCACACCCCTCGGCGTGTACGCCATCACGTCCAGCGCGTCGACATTGCCGGCCAGCGCCCGCCCCCGGTGCACCGGACCGAGTTCGGCGTACTGACGAAGGGTCGCGACGCCGGCCGCGACGCCGGCCCTCGCTCCCGCCAGCGGTTTGCCCATCTCGGCGCTGGCCGCCTCGGCGACCCGGTCGGTCGCGCCGGCCAGCGCGTCCGCGATCCGGTGCAGCGCGGCCGCCCGCTCCACCGCCGAGGTGCCCGCCCAGCGCGGGGCCGCCTCCCGCGCGGACTTGACCGCCGTCTCCACGTCGGCCGGGGTGGCCACCGGGCTCCGGCTGACCGGGCCGCCGTCGGACGGATCGTCGACCACGAACTCCGTGCGGTCGCCGAACCGCCCCCACGCCCCGTCGATGAACTGCTCCACCTCGTACATTCGACGGGTCTTCCCGCTGCCCGCCGCGGCAAACGTTTGACCCCGCGCCGACGGGGTAGCCGCGCCGGGATGACAATCTCGGGTGTGGAGACAGCGGACGCGGTCGTCATCGGTGCCGGGCACAACGGGCTGGTCGCCGCCAATCTGCTCGCCGACGCCGGCTGGGACGTGCTGGTGCTGGAAGCCACCGGCGCTCCCGGCGGAGCGGTACGTTCCGCCGCGGTCACCGCCCCGGGCTACCTCAGCGACCTGTACAGCTCCTTCTACCCGCTCGGATTCGTCTCCCCGGTGCTGCGCGAGTTGCGGCTGGCCGAGTTCGGGCTGCGCTGGCGGCACGCCAAGGACGTCTTCGCCCATCTGCTGCCCGACGACCGGGCTGCGGTCGTCAACCTCGATCCGCGGCGGACGGCGACGTCGCTGGAGGCGTTCGCCGCTGGCGACGGGGAACGGTGGCTGTCCGCGTACGGTGACTGGCGTGGCGTCTCCGCTCCGCTGATCGACGCGTTGTTCACCCCGTTCCCGCCGATCCGTGGCGCCGCGACCCTGCTGCGTCGGCTGCGGGTCGCCGGGTCGCTGCGGCTGGCCCGCCGGCTGCTGCTGCCGGTGCGGCAACTCGGTTGGGAGCTGTTCGACGGCGACGGCGGTCCGGCACTGCTCGCCGGCTGCGCACTGCACACCGACCTGGCGCCCGACGACGCCGCGTCCGGGGTGTACGGGTGGCTGCTGGCCATGCTCGGGCAGGAGGTCGGCTGGCCGGTGCCGGCCGGCGGTGCCCAGCGAATCACCGACGCGCTGGTGGGCCGGCTGCGTACCCGTGGCGGGCGGCTGGTGACCGGGGCCGCCGCGGACCGGGTGCTGGTCGCGCGGAGCCGGGCGGTGGGGGTCCGGACCGTCGACGGACGGCTGTGGCGGGCCCGCCGGGCGGTACTCGCCGATGTGCCGGCCCCGACCCTTCTCCTCGATCTGGTCGGCGGCGCCTGGTTGCCGACGCGGATGACCGACGACCTGAGCCGGTTCCGGTGGGACGGTTCGACGGTCAAGGTCGACTGGGCCCTGTCGGCGCCGATGCCGTGGCGCAACCCGGCGGTCGCCGCGAGCGGCACCGTCCATCTCGGCGCCGACCTCGACGGTCTCACCCGGTACGCCGCCGCCCTGGCCTGCGGCGAGGTGCCCCGGGATCCGTTCCTGCTGCTCGGCCAGTTGACCACGGCGGATCCGAGCCGGTCGCCGCAGGGGACCGAAACGTTGTGGGCCTACACCCACCTGCCGCACCGGGTGCACTGGCGCTCCGAGGAGATTCTCGACCAGGTCGCCCGGATGGAGGCGGTGCTGGAACGGCACGCGCCCGGATTCGGGGCGCTGGTCCGCGCCCGGCACGTGGCCGGCCCAGCCGACCTGCAGGAACGCAACCCGAGCCTGGTCGGGGGAGCCGTCGGTGGCGGCACCGCGGCCGCGTACCAGCAACTGTTCTTCCGGCCGGTGCCCGGCCTGGGCCGCGCGGACACCCCGGTGGACCGGCTCTTCCTCGCCTCGGCGTCGGCGCATCCCGGCGGCGGGGTGCACGGGGCACCCGGGGCGAACGCCGCGCGGGCGGCGCTGGCCCGCGACCGGGCGTTGACCGGCCCGTTGTACGGCGCGGTCGTGTCGGCCGCGCAACGGGCGATCTACCGCTGACCGTGGCTGGTCGAGGCTGGACCGTCGAGCGAGGTCTGAAATTCAGTCGATCACCATTCGGGCCCGCCGCCGCGACGGCTGTCCGGGCACGTCCGGCACGGGTACTGGGGCCGGTGAAGTCGGTACCCCGGCCGTCGGCGGCGCCGGTTCGACCGCCCCGGGCCGTAGCTCCCAGCCGGTGGTGTCCTGCTCCGCCCCGGCGTGCTGTCGGATCGACAGATGTACATGGCGGGTGTGCGGGTTGCTGCCGGTGTAGATCCGGCGGACCCAGCCACTGCTGCGACTGGCGATCTGCCGGTTGAAGATCCAGTACTGGGCGGACGGGTGCGCCTCGAAGGCCGTGAGGAGTTCAGGGGAGATGACTTTTAGATCACCTATTGTAGTTGAGTGCACCGTCTGGGGCGATCCCGACCGAGATCGGGGTCGATGTCAGATTTGCGCCCGGGTCCTGCCGGTCGTTACCGGCCAGCTGCCATCCGTACTCGGTTCGACCCGGCGCCGACCGCCGCGCGGGCCGCGCCCAGGCCGGCGGCGAACAGCGCGGTGGCCGTCTGCTTGTGCGTCACCGCCCACAGCGCCAGCGACCGGTGGTGAGCCTGCTCGTCGAACACCCCGTGCGCCCCGTGGTCGATCTCGGCGTCCATTGGGCTGTCCACATTGTCCCGCCAGGTCGCCTGGTCGATCACCTCGTCGGTCTGCTGCGCGTCGAAACCCACCTGGCGCAGCGCGAGGAACCGGTCGAGCAGCCCGGGAGCCAACACGTCGGCGAGGCGGGCCCGCAGCGTCGGGCCGCCGACGTTGATCTCCCGTGGGCCCTTGTCCGCCGCCCAACAGATCGCCCGCGCGGCCACCTCGGGCTGGAAGATCGGCGGCACCGGCTGCGGGTGTCGGGGCAGGTGGGTGCGGACCCAGGAGAACTGCGGCGTGTTCACGGCGGGCAACTGCACCATCGACAGCTTGATCCGGGGACTGGCCTGCAGCAGCTCCGAGCGCAACGAGTCGTTGAACCCCTGGATGGCGTGCTTGCTGGCGCAGTAGGCCGACTGCAACGGGATTCCCCGGTACGCCAGCGCCGATCCGACCTGCACGATGGTGCCGATCCCGGCCGGGCGCATATGGCGCAGCGCGGACAGCGTCCCGTGCACCGTGCCGAGATAGTTGACCTCGGTGACCCGACGGAACTCGTCCGCGCTGATCTCCCAGGTCGGGGCGAACACGGACACCATCGCGTTGTTGATCCACACGTCGAGGCAGCCGTTGCGGTCGACCAGGTCGTCACCGGCCCGGTCGACGGCCGCCGGGTCGGCCACGTCGACCTGGTAGGTGGCGACCGCCTCGGCGCCCAGTTCCCGGCACTCGGCCGCGGCGGCGGCCAGCCCGGCCTCGCCCCGGGCGACCAACCCCAGCCGGGCGCCCCGCCGGGCGTACCGCTGCGCGGTGGCCCGTCCGATGCCCGCGCTCGCTCCGGTGATCATCACGGTCTGACTCATCCCGCTCGCCTCCCTGTGGCATTACGTACGCTGTCGACTCCCCTGCTGCGGCCTCAGACCACGACCTTGCGGGTCGCGATGTCGGACAGCCGCCGAAGCGTCTCCCTGTTGCGGTGGTGCAGCACCAGATCATCGATCTTGGTACGGATCCAGTGCAGTGGTCCGGCTGTGAAGGACTCGGCGATCGTGACCCGGGTGGCACCGGCCTCGGTCACCGCGAGCCGGAACACCACGGTCGCCTCGCCCAGCGGCCAGAGCCCGGCCCGCAGCGTCAACTCGTGCGGTGGATCGCAGGAGAGCACGGTCGAGGTGTCCGACAGCGACAGCGGCCACGGCCCGGCGTTGTGACGCAGCCTGGCACCCGGCTGTGGCCAGTTTTCGTCCACGTCGCGGATGTGGACCGTGCCCACCACCCAGTCGCTGTACGACCAACCGTTGGCCAGCACGGTGAAGACCTGATCCGGTGGAGCGGGGATCACCCGTTGCACGACAGCCACAGCCGGCGGGTACCCCTGCCCGCGCCGACTAACCCGACGACCGCCAAATGGTGCGGATCGGACGAACGCGAAGGATGTTTACTCGCCGCACCCCCGGGAAACGGAGCCAGGTGCGAAGCGAACAGATCAGTCGAAGCCGCGGGCTGTTCGACGCGGTGCTGTTCGACCGTGACGGGACACTCGTACACGACGTGCCGTACAACGGTGACCCGGCCCTGGTCCAACCGGTGCCCGGGGCCCGCGCCGCCCTCGACCGGCTGCGCGCCGCCGGTCTGCGCCTAGGCGTCGTCACCAATCAGTCCGGCCTGGCCCGGGGCTGCTTCACCATCGACGAACTGGCCCGGGTGCACGCGCGCGTCGAGGAACTACTCGGCCCGTTCGACACCTGGCATGTCTGTCCGCACGACGACCGCGACGGCTGCCGGTGCCGCAAACCGGCCCCCGGCATGATCCACGCCGCCGCCCGGGCCCTGGGCACCACCACCCAGCGCTGCGTCGTGATCGGCGACATCGGCCGGGACGTCACCGCCGCCGGGGCCGCCGGAGCCACCGCCATCCTGGTCCCGACCGAGGTGACCCGCCCCGAGGAGGTGGCCGCCGCGCCGGCCGTCGCCGGCGACCTCGCCGGCGCGGTCGACCTCGTCCTGCGCCGGCAGCGCATCGCCACCGCGCCCCGCCCCGGTGGCCGGCGCGCCCGGGTGCTCGTCGCGCGCTGCGACTCGGTCGGAGACGTGCTGGTGACCGGCCCGGCGATCCGGGCCGTCGCGGCCGGCGCCGACGAAGTCGTGATGCTCTGCGGCCCGCGCGGACGGGCGGCCGCCGAACTGCTGCCCGGCGTCACCGAACTGATCGAGTGGCCGTTGCCGTGGATCGACCCCGCTCCGCAACCGGTCGACCCGGCCGACCTGACCCTGCTCACCGACCGCCTGGCCCGCACCGGCGTCGACGAGGCGATCATCTTCACCTCGTTCCACCAGTCGCCGTTGCCCCTGGCCCTGCTGCTGCGGCTGGCCGGGGTGCGCCGGATCGCCGCGATCAGCGACGACTATCCCGGCGCGCTGCTCGACGTACGGCACCGGGTTCCGCCAGGCGTACCGGAGCCGGAGCGGGCCCTGTCACTCGCCGCCGCCGCCGGATACGCCCTGCCCGACACCGACGAGCCGACGCTGCAGCTGCGTCCCGGTTGTCTGCGACCCGCTGCGGATCGGCTCTCCGCCGCGGGAACCCTGCCCGACGAGGGCCAGGTGGCGGCGGCCGACCCCGGCCCCGCCGGCCCGCCGGGCTACGTGGTGGTCCACCCCGGGTCGTCCGTCGAATCCCGGGCCTGTCCACCGGAGCGCTGCGCCGATTTCGTCAGCGCCCTGCACGCCGCCGGACACCGGGTGGTCGTCACCGGTGGGCCGGGCGAACGGGCGCTGAGCACCCGGGTCGCCGGCCGGGACGGCATCGACCTCGGTGGCCAGACCTCGCTCGCCCGGCTGGCCGCGATCATCGCGCAGGCCAGCGCCCTGATCGTCGGCAACACCGGGCCCGCCCATCTGGCGGCGGCGGTCGGCACCCCGGTGGTCAGCCTGTTCGCACCGACGGTGCCGTTCGGCCAGTGGGGACCGTACCGGGTGCCGTGGGTGCGGCTGGGCGATCCGGTGGCCGGCTGCCGCAACACCCGCGCCGCCCGCTGCCCGGTGCCCGGCCACCCCTGCCTGTCGTCGGTCTCCCCGGACCGTGTCGTCGACGCGGTCCGGCTGATCTGCGGGACGGTCGGATGAACATCCTGCTCTGGCACGTCCACGGGTCATGGACCACCGCCTTCGTACACGGAAAGCACCACTACCTGGTCCCCGTCACCCCGGACCGGGGTCCGTACGGGCTGGGCCGGGCGCGGACCTACCCCTGGCCGGACAGCGTCACCGAGGTTCGCCCCGGCCAGCTCGCCACCGCCGACGTCGACCTGGTCGTCCTGCAACGTCCCGAGGAGCTCGACCTCGCCACCAGCTGGCTCGGCCGCTCCGTCGGCCGCGACGTGCCGGCGATCTACGTCGAGCACAACACACCGAAGGGCGACGTCCCCGCGACCCGCCATCCGATGGCCGACCGTGACGACCTCACCGTCGTGCACGTGACCCACTTCAACGACCTGTTCTGGGACACCGGCGGCACCCGGACCCGGGTCATCGAGCACGGCATCCTCGCGCCGACCGCCCGCTACAGCGGCGACCTCGACCGGTTCGCCGTCGTCACCAACGAACCCGTCCGCCGCCGCCGGATCACCGGCACCGACCTGATGCCCCGGTTCGCCCAGGTGGCGCCCCTCGACGTGTACGGCATGGGCGTCACCGGCCTGCCCGAGGCGCTCGGCCCGGCCGGACCGCGGGTCGCCGTCCACGACGACCTGCCGCAGGCGGACATGCACCGCGAGGTGGCCCGCCGACGGGCCTATCTGCACCTGTGCCGGTGGACCTCGCTCGGGCTGAGCCTGATCGAGGCGATGGCGATGGGCATGCCGGTGATCGTGCTCGGCACCACCGAGGCGGTCGCCGCGGTGCCGCCGTCCGCCGGGGTGCTCGCCACCCGGGTGCAGTCCCTGGTCGACGCCGCCCAATGGCTGCTCGACGAGCCGGCCGCCGCCCGCCGACTCGGCGACGGAGCCCGGCGGGCGGCGCAGGACCGTTACGGACTGGACCGGTTCCTCGCGGACTGGGACGAGCTGCTGGAGGAGGCGCTATGCGCATCGCGATGATCTCGGAGCATGCCAGCCCGCTCGCCGCACTCGGCGGGGTGGACGCCGGCGGCCAGAACACCCACGTCGCCGAACTGTCCACCGCACTTGCCGACGAGGGCCACGAGGTGCGCGTCTACACCCGGCGCGACTCCCCAGAGCTGCCCGAACTGGTGCAGTTGGACAACGGCGTGGCGGTGGTGCACGTGCCCGCCGGGCCGGCCGAGCACATCGCCAAGGACGATCTGCTGCCGTACATGGCGGACTTCAGCCGGTGGCTAGCCGGCCAGTGGAGCCAGGACTGGACCCCGGCGGTGGCGCACGCCCACTTCTGGATGAGTGGCCTGGCCGCGGTCGCCGCCGGCCGGCCGACCGGGGTGCCGGTCGTGCACACCTATCATGCGTTGGGCACTGTCAAACGCCGTCACCAAGGGGCGATGGACACCAGCCCGCCGCGGCGCATCGGCTACGAGCGGGCGCTGGGGCGCAGCGTCGACCGCGTGATCGCCCAGTCCCAGGACGAGGTCGCCGAGCTGATCCGGATGGGGGTGCCACGGGGCCGGCTGTCGGTGGTGCCGTCCGGGGTCAATGACCGGACGTTCGCCCCGGACGGCCCGGTGGCCGACCGGGGCGCCGACCGGCACCGGGTGCTGACCGTCGGTAGGCTGGTCGCCCGCAAGGGGTTCCAGGACGTGATCCGGGCCATGCAGCTCGCGCCGGACGCCGAATGCGTCGTCGTCGGTGGTCCGCCTCCAACTGAGCTCGACGCCGACCCGCAGGCCCGCCAACTGCGCCAACTCGCCGAGGCCTGCGGAGTCGGCGACCGGGTCCGACTCGTCGGCGGGGTACCGCGCGAGGAGATGCCGCGCTGGTACCGGTCGGCCGACGTACTCGTCGCCGCCCCCTGGTACGAGCCGTTCGGCCTGACCCCGTTGGAGGCGATGGCCTGTGGCGTGCCGGTGATCGGCACTGCGGTCGGCGGGCTCACCGACACCGTCGTCGACGGCCTCACCGGCGACCTGGTCCCGGCCCGCGACCCCCGGGCGCTCGGCATGGCGATGCGCCGGCTGCTCAGCGACCGGGTGCGCCGCTTCGCGTACGCGACGGCGGCGCTGGACCGGGCCCGGCAGTGCTATTCGTGGCAACGCGCCGCAGCACAGCTGACCGCGATCTACGGCGTGGTCAGCGGGGTGCGCCAGCCGAGCCGGGTGGTGGCGTGAGGTGACCGACGCGGACGCGTTGCTAGACGCCCACCTTGCCGGGCTGGCCGAGGCGCTGACGCCGTACCGCCAGGTGGCGTCCCTGCTGGGCCGGTGGGGCGCGGAACTGGCCTGGACGCTCGGCCACGGTGGACGGCTGCTGGTGGCCGGCAACGGCGGCAGCGCCGCCGAGGCGCAGCACCTCGCCGCCGAACTGGTCGGCAAGCTGCGCGACGACCGGACCCCGCTGTCGGCGATCGCGCTGACCGCCGAGACCTCGTCGCTCACCGCGATCAGCAACGATTTCGGCTTCGACGAGGTCTTCGCCCGGCAGGTACGCGCACACGGGCGGCCCGGCGACATCCTGCTGCTGCTGTCCACCAGCGGCCGCAGCGCGAACCTGCTCGCCGCCGCGCACGCCGGCCATCAGGCCGGGCTGCGGTGCTGGGCCTGCACCGGGCCGGCACCGAACCTGCTGGCTGAGGCGTGTGACGAGGTGCTGGCGGTGCCGGCCGCCGACCCGCAGGTGGTGCAGGAACTGCACCTGGTCAGCGCGCATCTGCTCTGCGAGTACGTGGACCGCACGCTGCCCAGCGTGTTGGGCCTGGTCGGCGCGGTGACCGGTGGGCTCACCGCCGACATCCCGGACAGCGTCGGCGCGGTGCCACCGGCGGCGGCGCAGCCACCAGGCATCGCGCCGGCCCCGGTCCGGTCCGCGCCGACCCCGGCCGGGGCGGCGACGGTCTCCGGGCTCCCGGTGGTCGACTCCAGTGGCGGCCGGCCATGACCGCCGCGCCGATCGTCATCGTCGGCGACACCCTGCTCGACCGCGACGTCGACGGCGCGGTCACCCGGGTCTGCCCGGACGCTGCCGCCCCCGTGCTCGACGAGCGGTACGTCGACGACCGGCCCGGCGGCGCTGGCCTCGCCGCGGTCCTCGCCGTCGGGCAGGGACATCCGGTGGCGCTGGTCAGCGCCTTCGCATCCGACGCCGCCGGTGCCCGGCTGGCCGCATTGCTCAGCGCCGCCGGCATCGATCTGCATCCACTGCCGCTCGGCGGCGCCACCGCGGAGAAGATCCGGCTGCGCACTCGGGGCCAGGTACTGCTACGCCTGGACCGGGGCGGCCTCGGCGCCATCGGTGGCGCGCTGTCACCGGCCACCGAGGAGTTGCTGGCGTCGGCGGCGGCGGTGGTGGTGAGCGACTACGGCAGGGGAGTGGCGCGGCTGCCGGCGCTGCGTGCCGCGCTGGCCGCCACCGCCGCGCCGGTGGTGTGGGATCCGCACCCCCGGGGGCCGGCCGCTGTCGCCGGTGCCCGACTGGTCACTCCCAACGAGACGGAGGTCCGGCAGCTGACCGGCCAGCCGGTCGCCGACAGCCGCGTGGCCACGGCGACGGCCGGCGCGGACCAGCTGCGCCGCCGCTGGCGGGCCGGGGCGGTCGCGGTCACGATGGGCGGCGACGGCGCGTTGCTCTGCCACACCGGCAGCGTCCCGCTGATGGTGCCCGCCCCGGCCAGCGCGGACGGCGACACCTGCGGTGCAGGGGACCGGTTCGCCACCGCTGCCGCGCTTGCCCTGGCCGGCGGCGCGCTGGTCTCCGAAGCGGTTCAGACGGCGGTGGAGCGGGCTTGCCGGTACGTCCTCGACGGTGGAGCCGCCGGGGTGCGCCGGCTGCTTGCCGACGACCACGACCGGTCGGTCGGTCCGGTCCGGTCCGGTCTCGCCGACTCGGCGCACCCGACAGCGGAGTTCGACGCGGCCGTCACCGGACAACGGATCGGGCACCAGGCGGCCGGCGAGTTCGCCGCCCGGGTCCGCGCCAGCGGCGGCACGGTGGTTGCCAGTGGCGGCTGCTTCGACCTGCTGCACGCCGGGCACGTGACGGCGCTGCAAGCCGCCCGGCAACTGGGCGACTGCCTGATCGTGTGCGTCAACTCCGACGTCAGTGTGGCAAGACTCAAAGGGCCGGGCCGCCCGGTGGTGACCCAGCGGGACCGGGCCCGATTGCTGGCCGCACTGGGCTGCGTGGACGCGGTCGTGATCTTCGACGAGGACACCCCGCACGCGGTGCTGAGCTGGCTGAGGCCGGACATCTGGGTCAAGGGCGGCGACTACGCCGGTGACGGTGCCGGCCAGCCGGATCTTCCCGAGGCCGGCCTGCTGCGCCGGTGGGGCGGACAGACCGCGATCGTGCCGTACCTCGACGGCCGTTCCACCACCAACCTGATCGCCATGGCCCGTGCCCGCGGCGTCCCCGACGGCCACGTCGAACTACGCAAGGAGCCCGCGTGACGAACAATCCCAGCGGTCCAGCGGTACTGGTCACCGGCGGCGCGAGTGGCCTGGGCGCCGCTGTCGTCGCACTGCTGGCCAAGTCCGGCTACCGCCCGTGCGTCATCGACCGGCGGCAACCGACCGACGGGGTGCCGTGGATCGAGTGCGACCTCGCTGACACCCGGGCGGCCGAAGCCGCCACCCGGAGCCTCGCCGAGCAGCTCGGTGGAATGGGGGCGGTGGTCACCGCCGCCGGGATGGACGTCCCCGGCCGCCTCGCCGACCTGCCGGCGCAGATGTGGGAGCGGATCGTCACCGTTGACCTGCTGGCCACCGCCGCGGTGATCCGGGCCGCGCTGCCCTGGCTGACCGGTGCCGGCGGATCGGTCGTCACGATCGCCTCGACCCTCGGGGTGAAGGCGGTCAGCGACGCGACCGCCTACTGCGCGGCGAAGTTCGGGGTGGTCGGCTTCACCCGGGCGCTGGCGGCGGAACTCGCCGGAACGGTCGGGGTGACTCTGCTGATACCCGGGGGGATGCGGACCGCGTTCTTCGACGACCGCGTCGCCCAGTACCGGCCGGGCGTCGACGCCGCCCTCAACGAACCCGGCGACGTGGCGGCCGCGGTGCTGTTCGCGCTGCAGCAGCCGGTGGGCTGCGCGGTACGGGAAATGGTCATCTGCGCGGACCAGGAATCGTCGTACCCGTGATCCTGGTGCTGCGGGCCCTCGGCATCGGCGATGTGGCCACGGTGGTGCCGGCATTGCGTGGACTGCGTGCCGGGTTCCCGGCGACGCCGATCGCCCTGGCCGCACCGGCTGTTCTCGCTCCGCTGGTCGACCTGATCGACGCGGTGGATCGGCTGGTGCCGCTGTCCGGGCTGGACACGGTGCCGGCGCTCGACGCCGTGCCGGACTGGGCGGTCAACCTGCACGGCCGGGGCCCGCGGTCGCATCAACTGCTGCGGGCGACCCGGCCCGGGCGGCTGTGGGCGTACGAGTGCCCACAGGCGGCGCACTCCGACGGCCCGCTGTGGCGCGACGACGAGCCCGAGGTGTCGCGGTGGTGTCGGCTGCTGGCCTGGTACGGCGTCGACACCGACCCCGCCGACCTGCTGCTGCGCCGGCCACCACCGGACCGGGTGCAGGTCGGGGTGACCGTGGTGCATCCGGGCGCGGCGTCACCCCGTCGGCGCTGGCCGGCGGAGCGGTTCGCCGAGCTGGCCCGGCGGCTCGTCCGAGCCGGGCATCGGGTGACGGTGACCGGTTCGGCGCGGGAACGTCCGCTCGCCGAGGCGGTGGCGGCCGGTGCCGGACTACCGGCGACGGCGGTCTGCGCCGGACGGATGGACCTGTCCCGGTTCGTGGCCCTGCTGTCGCATGCCCGCCTGCTGATCGCGGCGGACACCGGGGCCGCTCATCTGGCCACGGCGTTCGCGGTGCCGTCGGTGCTGCTGTTCGGACCCACCTCGCCGACACGCTGGGGGCCGACGATCGACCGTCGGCGGCACCGGGTGCTGCAGTATCCGGCGTTGTCGCGCGGTACCGAGGAGCCGGGGGTGGTCGACGGCGAGCCGGTGGAGCTGGTGGGTCCGCCGGAAGCGGTGGATCCGGCGATGGCGGCGATCTGTGTCGGCGAGGTACTCGACGCCGTCGAGCAGGTGGAACGTGCTGCGGCTGCGGCGTAGCGACCTGAATCGGCCGGGGTACCGGCGACACCGGCGGGGACGCGCCACGACCTACCTCGACGCGGCGGGCCGCCGGATCAGCGACCCGCAGGAGCTCGGCCGGCTGCGGGACCTGGCGATCCCACCGGCCTGGCGGGACGTGTGGATTTGTCCGGACCCGGTGGGGCACGTCCAGGCGGTGGGGGTGGACGCCGCCGGCCGGCGGCAGTACCTGTACCACCCGCAGTGGCGCATCCGGCGGGACACCGCGAAGTTCCAGCACGTACGGCAGGTCGCGGACCGGCTGCCCCGGCTGCGGCGGCGGATCGCGACCGACCTGCGCGGCGACGGACTGTGCCGGGAACGGGTGCTGGCCGCCCTGGTGCGTCTGCTCGACCTGGGCATGTTCCGCATCGGCAGCGACCAGTACGCGGCCGGCGACGATCCGACGTTCGGGCTGGCCACGCTGCGGTCGACGCACACCAGGGTCGGCCGGGGGTGCGTGATTCTGGAGTTTCCCGCCAAGGGCGGGGTGCCACAGGTACGGCAGATCGACGACGAGCAGGTGTGCGCGGTGCTGCGGGCGCTGCGCCGCCGCCGTCGGGGCGAGCAGCGGCTGTTCTGCTACTGGGACGGCCGGCAGTGGCGGGACGTGCGCAGCGACGAGATCAACGACTACCTGCGTCGGGCGAGTGGCACCGAGATGACCGCCAAGGACTTCCGTACCTGGCACGCGACGGTGCTGGCCGCGACTCGACTCGCCGGGGGCGGGGTGCCCCGCTCGGCGGCGGCGCGCCGCCGAGCGGTGGCCTCGGTGATGCGGGAGGTCGCGGGGCTACTCGGCAACACCCCCACCGTCGCCCGCGCGTCATACGTCGACCCGCGGGTCGTCGAACTGTTCCACCGCGGCCGGGTGGCTCGCCTCGGTGCCGGCGAGCCCACCCGTACCGCGGCCGAACAGGCGGTGCGGCGGCTGCTGCCGTTACGCTGACGGCCGCTGGCCGTCGCCGGTGGCGGCCGGTGCCGGTGGCTCCTTGACGAAGGTCGGGTGCAGGTTGACCGGCTTCGCGTCCGGCAGCTTGCTACGCGAGCGCAACCGCAGGTTCAGCATCTCGACGAAGATGGAGAACGCGATCGGCCCGTACACGTAGCCCTTGGGGATGTGCTGGCCGAGCCCTTCCGCGATGAGGCTGCCGCCGATGATCAGCAGGAACGACAGCGCGAGCATCTTCACGGTGGGGTGCCGATTGACGAAACCGCTGACGGCTCCCGCCGAGACCAGCATGATGATCATCGCGATGACGACGGCGGCGACCATGATGAACAGCTCGTCGACCATACCGACCGCGGTGATCACCGAGTCGAGCGAGAAGACCACGTCCAGCACCAGGATCTGGGCGATCACCCCGGCGAACGACGCGGTCTTGCCGCTCTTGCCGTGATCCGTGCCCTCCAGATGCTCGTGAATCTCATAGGTCGCCTTGGCGAGCAGGAAGCCGCCGCCGAGCAGCAGGATCACATCCCGACCGGAGATCTCCATTCCGAACACGGTGAACAGCGGGGCGGTCAGCCCGATCACCCAGGACAGCGAGGCGAGCAGCAGCAGCCGGGTGATCAGGGCCAGCGAGATACCGACGGTGCGCGCCCGAGCCTGCTGATGCTCGGGTAGCCGCCCGGCGAGGATCGAGATGAACACGACGTTGTCGATGCCCAGCACGACCTCGAGCAGCAGCAGGGTCGCGAAGGCGATCCACAGCTCGGGGCTGGTCAGAAGCTCCATGATGCTCCCAGGGGAGGGGGGTCCACCGGGCCTCGACCGGCCCGCGATCCAAGACCGTACTGGGGCGGGTCAAGATCGAGCGCACCGGTGGGTACGGGAAGTCAGTCGTTGAGTACGTGGGCGAGACGGTCGCGGAACCTCCGCTCCGACTCGGTCACCGTCTCGTCGCCCAGGCCCAGCACCCCACCGGTGGTCGCGGCGCCCACCACCTGCTCCGCGATGCCGACCAACCAGTGCTTGTAGGCCCCGGCCTCGCCGTCGTCGACCCGGTCGGCGAGCAGCTTGGCCGCCTGCCCGGCCCGGGCCAGCACGTCGGCGATCAACGCCTGTGGGTCGGCCGGCTCGATCACCGGCAGCTCCTCGCCGGTCTCCGGGTCGCCGACCCGGGTGACCAGTTCGGTGGCGACCGCGGTGACCAGCGGGCTGGCCGTCTCGCGGCCGGTGCCGATCGCCTCCAGGCCGGCGGCGTTCTCGGCGCGGGTCCGTCGCCCGCTGTCGGCCTCGGCCGCGCTCGCCGCGGTCAGTACCGCCTGCGGCAGTCCGACCAGCAGCCCCCACTCCTCGTCGGAGAATCCGAGCTCGGTGTACACCGGCAGGTCCGTCACACTCATGCCCCTCTCAACAAACGGTCCGCCGGGCGGGCTGCCCGACGCGGGCCGAGCCGCGCTGCGGCTCAACGTCGCCTCACCGCGGCTCGGCGGCCAGTAGGCCCTGATCGCTGACCACCGGCACCGACAACGTCTTGTATCCGACACCGTCGAAGAGCACCGTCATCCGATCCTCCTCGTAGCCGAGAACCATGCCGGCACCCCACTCGGCGTGTCGCACCATACTGTGCACCGGGAACGGGCCGCTGGCCCCGTCGTCCGCGACGCTGGTGCCGGCGTGGCAACTGTCACAGTGACCACAGACCTCCGCCATGTGCTCACCGAAGTAGGCCAGTAGCGCCTGGCTGCGGCACCCGGTCGCCTCGGCGAACGCCCGCATCATGTCGGTCCGGGACCGCTGCAGTGTCTGCCTGCGCTGGGCCGCCGTCACAGCGTCGGCGGCTGCCAGCGCGGGCAGCGGCGCGTACGGCGGGCGGACGACCCGGCTTCCGGCGACGGTCCGCGCGGCGCCGACCTCTTCCAACAGGGCCAGCAGCTGGCCGAGTCGGCGGGTGCCCAGCCCGGTGCGTTCGCCTAGCTGCTTGCGGGTGGTGGGGCTGGTGTCCAGCAGGGCCGCGAGGTCACGCAGGTCGTCGTGTTCGGGCGGACTGGTGGTGAAGTAGCGTTGCAGTCCGATGTCCTCGGCCCGCCACAGCAGCAGCGACCGGGACGGATCGCCGTCGCGGCCGCCGCGGCCGATCTCCTGCAGATAGCTGTCCGGAGAGTCGGGCAGTGCGGTGTGGACCACCCATCTCACGTCGGGCTTGTCGATGCCCATCCCGAACGCGGAGGTGGCCACCATGATCGGCACGAGCCCGTCGAGGAACTCCTCGTGCAGGCGTTCCCGTGCACCGGCGGCCATGCCGCCGTGATAGCAGCGGGCCGGATGCCCCGCTGCGGCGAGGCGATCGGCGAACTCCTCGGCCGCCCGGCGGGTCGGCACGTAGACGATGCCGGGTGGCCGCTCGACGTCGAGCAGGGCGAGTAGCCGGCGCCACCGGTAGTCCTCGGTCGGGCAGTGCGCGACCTCCAGGAAGAGGTTGCGTCGGTCCAGGCCGGCGACCACCAGATGGGGATCGGTCAGGCCGAGTCGGGCGACGATGTCCTCGCGTACCGGCGGTGAGGCGGTGGCGGTGAGCGCGACCACCGGTGGGCGGCCCAATTCGCGGACCAGATGCCCGATGGACAGGTAGTCGGGGCGGAAGTCGTGACCCCACGCGGAGATGCAGTGCGCCTCGTCGACCGCGACCAGGGACGGTTTGAGATCACGTACGTCCGCCAGTCGGTCCGGGTCGCAGAGCTGTTCCGGAGTGGTGAACAGGAACCGGGCCTGGCCGCGGCGTACCTGGTCGAGCGCGGCCTGCCGCTGCGTTGGGGTCTCCGCCGAGCTGATCCGGACCGCGCGTAGGTCGGCCTGGTTCCGGTCGTTGAGCGCGGTGATCTGATCCTGCTGCAGGGCGAGTAGCGGGGAGATCACGACCGTCGGACCCGTCAGCATGCTGGCCGGTACCTGGTAGACGGCGGACTTGCCGGCTCCGGTCGGCAGCACCACGAGCGCGTCGCGGCCCTTGAGTAGCGCGCGCATCGCGCCGAGTTGTCCGGGTCGCAGTGCCGACCAGCCGAAACGCTGTCGGGCCGCGCGGCGCAGGCGGGGTGAGTGCAGGGGCAGCTTCATCGGAAGCCATGGTTACCCGGCGGCGGCGGTGATCAAACAGCGCCGGCTCAGCGGCCCTTGCCGAACATCGACCGCAGGGCGGCCATCAGGAGCAGGACGCCGAGGACCGCGCCGACCACCTGGACGCCGGGAATGTCGTGCCAACTGACGTCTTCGGCTGCGAACAGGACGACCGGTGCCATCTGCGCACTGTCCCACACCGTTGTCCGTCGGGCGACAGTGTGTTCCGCGGACCTGCCCGCCCTCGCGGTCGACGCCGGGGCGAACCGCCCCGCCGAGCCGGGTCCCGGCTAATAGGAAGGTTTATTGACTAATAGATTCGGGGGTGTGACCATTGTCTGCGGCCAACCCGGACCGGCCGGATGCGCGCGAGGCCCCACGCCGATGGTCGCCGGGCGGCTCGCGTGATCCCACCACCGATTCGAAGGAGCGTGCCTGCCGCATGGTCGACTCCAGCCCGAGCCTGCGGCGCATGGCGGCCACCGTGCTGCAGCCCGGATTCACCGGAACCACCGCCCCGGACTGGGTGCGGCAGTGGATCGCAGCCGGTCTGGGCACCGTCGTGCTGTTCGCCCGAAACGTCACCGACGCCGCCCAGGTCGCCGCGCTCACCGCGACACTTCGCGCCGAGCGTCCGGACATCCTCGTCGCCATCGACGAGGAGGCCGGTGACGTCACCCGGCTCGAGTCCCGCCGGGGCAGCTCCCGTCCCGGGAACCTGGCGCTGGGCGCGGTGGACGACCCCGCGCTGACCGAACAGGTCGCCCACGACCTGGGACAGGAACTGGCTGAGGCCGGGATCACCATCAACTACGCACCGGTCGCGGACGTCAACTCCAACCCGAACAACCCGGTCATCGGCGTCCGGGCGTTCGGTGACGACCCGCACCTGGTCGCCCGGCACACTGCGGCCTGGATCCGGGGCATGCAGGGCTCCGGGGTCGCCGCGTGCGCCAAGCACTTCCCCGGCCACGGCGACACCAGCGTCGACTCGCACGTGGCGGTGCCCCGTATCGGCGCCGACCGGATCCGGCTGGACGCCGTCGAGCTCGCACCGTTCCGGGCGGCCATCGCCGCCGGCAGCCAGACGATCATGACCGGGCACCTGCTGGTACCGGCGATCGATCCGGTCCGCCCGGCGACTCTCAGCCGTGCCGTCCTGGTCGACCTGCTCCGTGACGAACTGGGCTTCACCGGCGTGGTGGTCACCGACGGGATCGAGATGAGCGCGGTCACCGCCCGGTTCGGCCTGGCCGGCGCGACGGTACGAGCGCTCGCCGCCGGCGTCGACGCGGTCTGCGTGGGCGGTGAACACGCCGACGAGGCCACCGCCCGACTGCTGCGCGACGCCATCGTCGACGCGGTGACCGCCGGACAGTTGCCGGCCCAGCGACTGGCCGAGGCGGCCGAGCGGATCGAACGACTCGCCGACTGGACCGCACGGCGGCGCACGACGCTGGCCGACGGGGCACCGTCGGCCAGCGCCGACGCTCCGGCGCGACCCACGGTGGGGCTCACCGCCGCCCGCCGCGCCGTCCGGGTCCGGGCCGACGGCACCCTGCCCCTACGGGGACAGCCGTACGTCGTCGAGTTCGCGCCACCACACAACATCGCCACCGGCGCCGAGACCCCCTGGGGTCTGCGCGAGCCGTTGACCAGACGGCGACCCGGAACGGTCACCGTCCGGCTGACCGAAGTCGATCTCGGCCGGACACCCGACCCGGTACTCGCCGCCGCCGATGGCCACGCGCTGGTCCTGGTGGTCCGGGACCTGCACCGCCACCCGTGGATGTCGGCCGCCGTCGACCAGCTGCTGGCCGCGCGTCCCGACGCCGTCGTGGTCGAGATGGGCGTCCCGGTCCGGGTCACCGGCGGTACCCACCTGTCCACGTACGGAGCCAGCCGGGCCAACGCCGAGGCGGCGGCGGAACTACTCGCCGGCCCCGCGCCGGTCGGAATCGAGCCGGCGGAGCCGGGCCGGGCCCGCTCAGCCGGTGATACGCAGGATCCGGTCGTCGTCCACGACGGGTGAACCACGACCGTCCCGGTTGGACGTCAGCGCCCACAAGGTACCGTCCGGTGCCGTCACGACATGTCGGAGTCTGCCGTACTCGCCGCTGATCAGCGTCTCGGCCCCGGTGCCATCCGCCTCCACCCGGTACAACCGTTCGCCCCGCAGGCAGGCCAGCCAGAACCGGCCCTGATGGAAGGCCAGCCCGCTGGGGGAGGCATCGCGTGGTGCCCAGGTCGCCACCGGGTCGATGAACTCCGCCAACTCGGCGACGCCTTCGGCGGTCGGCCAGCCGTAGTTGCCGCCAGCCTCGACCCGGTTCAACTCGTCATGGCGGTTCTGGCCGAACTCGCTGGCGAACAGTTGCCCGTCCGGCCCCCAGTCCAGACCCTGGACGTTGCGGTGCCCGAGACTGAACACCGGCGAGTCCGGGAACGGGTTGTCCGGCGCGGCCGATCCGTCCGGTGCCAGCCGTAGGATCTTGCCGGCCAGGCTCGCGGGATCCTGCGCGGCACCCCGGTCGCCGGCGTCACCGGTGCCGGCATACAGCATCGCGTCCGGACCGAAGGCGATCCGGCCGCCGTTGTGCGTACTGGACCGGGGGATACCGGTCAACACCGGCTCGGGGGTGCCCGCCGCGCCGTCCGGCTCGATCCGCAGCCGGACGATGCGGTTGTCGTCGGCCGTCGTGTAGTACAGGTAGACCCAGCGGTCGGTCGCGAACTGCGGGGAGACCGCGACGCCGAGCAACCCGCCCTCGCCGCCCGGGGCGGCGTCGGCGATCGTGGTGACCTCCCGGATCGTGCCCTGGCCGTCGACCGCCAGCAGCCGGGCGCTGTCCCGCTCGGTGACCAGCGCGGTGCCGTCCGGCAGGAACGCCAGATCCCACGGGGCCACCAGCCCGGTGGCGACCACCTCGACGTCAGCCGACGCCTCTGGGGCGTCGGAGATCGTCGGGTCGCTGAACCAGCCGAGCCAGCCGCCGACCGCCAGCACGGCGGCGGCCAGCGCGACCACCGTGGCCAGCGCGACCACCGTACGTAGTGTCCGTTGCCGGTCGGCCTCAGCCACCGGCGACCAGCGCGGCGAACTCCGGGTGCCGCTCGATGTAGGCGGCGATGAACGGGCACTGTGGCACCACCAACTCGCCGCGTTCGCTGATCCGGGTGAGCAGCCCGTGCGCGAGCGCGTCGCCGGCGCCCTGTCCCCGGTGGGCCGGGTCGATCTCGGTGTGCGTCACGACCACCGTGCCGGGTGTGATCCGATAGGACGCGAAGCCGGCCAGACCGTCGTCGACGAGGATCTCGAACCGGTGGCGCGCCGGATTGTCCTCGACCAGAAACGTCACGCTGGGCACCTCCTGGACCGGGGATCGGGCGGCCCTCCGCCGTCCCGCTACCGGGCCGAGCCTAGCCGGCCGGCCCGGCCCGGGCGCGCCGGCCGCAGGTAGTACCGCGTCGGTACCCTTGACCCGTGACGATCTCACCCCCGGCTCCGCCGGCCGCCGAACCTCCCGGCACCACCGTCCAGACCTCCCCGTTCGCCGGTCGGCGCCCCGGCCGAGGCGGCCGCTGGGCCGCCGGGTTCGCCGCGTTGACGCTCGGCGCGGCGCTGCTCGCCGGCTGCAGTTCCGAGGGGGCGAGCACCGACTGTGGGCTGGACGCATGCACGGTCACCTTCAACCGGGGCGTCGACGCGCGGGCGAGTTTCCTCGGCATCGACGCGCGACTGATCAACGCCGAAGGGGACCGGGTCACCGTGGAGGTGGCCGGCGAGCAGGTGACCCTGACGGTGGGGGAGCAGGCCACCGAGGTGGGTGGGTTCGCGGTCAGCCTGGAGCGGGTCACCGAGTCGGAGGTGGCGATCCAGGTCACCCGCCAGTAGGCCATCACCGACCGGTCCGGCGGTGCCTTCGCCCCACCGGCAGGTCTGGCGATGGTCGCGAACAGGTTTGGCGATGGTCGCGAACGGTCATTGAAGCGCCCATGCCGAACACCCGAGACGCCCGACGCACCGCTCACCAGGTTGGCGACAGTCGTTGGCTGGAGCTGCTCGCCCGAGGCGGGTTCATTGGCTACGGACTGGTCCACCTGCTGGTGGCCTGGCTCGCGGTGCAGATCGCCTTCGGCCGACCAGCCGCCGACGGTGACCAGTCCGGTGCCCTGCGGACGCTCGCAGAGCAGCCGCTCGGTGGGGTGCTGCTGATCGGCGTCGCGGTGGGACTCGCCGCGATGGCGCTCTGGCAGGGGATCGAGGCGGCTGTCGGCCACCGGGTCGAGCAGGGCACCGACCGCATCCTCGAACGGGTGCTGTCGGCCGGGCGTACCGCGGTCTACCTCTCGTTCGCCTGGACGGCCGTGCAGGTGTTCCGCGACGCCAACGCCGACAGCGCGGACCAGCAACAGGCGATGAGTGAGCGGGTGATGTCCGCTCCTGGCGGACAGTGGCTGGTCGGCCTGGCCGGCGTGGCACTGGTCGGGGTCGGTGCCGGGATGGCGTTCAACGGAGCGACCCAGCGGTTCGCCAAGCACCTGGCGACCGGGGACATGAGCGCCAAGGTACGCCGGACGGTCTGCCGGCTCGGTACGGTCGGCTACCTCGCCAAGGGTGTGGCGTACGGCACCGCCGGTCTGCTGGTGGTGGTCGCCGCCGTCCAGTACGACCCGGAGCGGGCCCGGGGCCTGGACGCGGCCCTGCACACCCTGCGGGAGCAGGCGTTCGGCACCATCCTGCTGTGTCTGGTCGCCGCAGGCTTCGCTGCGTTCGGCGTCTTCTGCTTCGCCCAGTCGCGCTACCGCAAGGTCTGAACCTGGCCGGTTCGACTGGCGGAACCCTTCCACCGCGGGCACTCTTGGCGGTTCGTCCCCCCAGATGACCGCAACCCGTGAAGGGAGAACAATTCGTGCACCCGGTTGTGACGACGGCGTTGGTGACCGTTGCCGCTGCGCTGTTCGCGAACACCCTGGTGGTGATCAACCACCGGATCGTGCGCCGACTCGGCCGGCGGTCGGTCCTGCTCGCCGAACTCGCCACCCACGCGCATCGACCGATGCTGGTCGCCGCGACGGTCGCCGCGATCCAGTTCGCGGTGCGCTTCTCCACCGGGTACGCGGTGGGCGAGCCGTGGCGCCGGACGACGCTGCATCTGCTGGTCCTGGCGACCATCGCGTCCGGCGCCTGGCTGGTCGGCGCGGTGCTGCTGGCGATGGAGGACACTACGCTGGCGCGGTTCCGGGTCGACGTACCGGACAACCGCCACGCGCGCCGGCTGCACACCCAGGTGGTGATGCTGCGCCGGGTGACCATCGCGGTGATCGTGCTGCTCACCGTCGGGGTGATGCTGATGACGTTTCCGGCGGTACGCGGCATCGGCGCGAGCCTGCTCGCCTCTGCTGGTGTGATCGGTGTGGTCGCCGCGCTGGCGGCGCAGAGCGTGCTCGGCAACGTGATCGCCGGCCTGCAGTTGGCCTTCAGCGACGCGGTGCGCATCGACGACGTCGTCGTGGTCGAGGGTGAATGGGGCCGGATCGAGGAGCTGACGCTGAGCTACGTGGTGCTGCACATCTGGGACGACCGTCGGCTCATCCTGCCGACTTCCTACTTCACCACCAAGCCGTTCCAGAACTGGACCCGTACCCGCGCCGCGGTGCTCGGCACCGCCGAGTTCGACCTCGACTGGTCGGTGCCGGTGCAGGCGATGCGCGAGGAGTTGCGCCGCCTGGTGGAGAGCACCGACCTCTGGGACGGGCGGGTGTGCGTGTTGCAGGTGACCGAGGCCACCGGTGGCACGGTGCGACTGCGGGCGCTGGTCAGCGCGGCCGATTCGCCGAGTTTGTGGGATCTGCGGTGTCTGGTCCGTGAACATCTGGTCCGCTGGGTACGCGACCAGCGGCCGACCGCCTTGCCCAGGTGGCGCGCGGAGGTCGGCGACGGTCGGGAGCTGCTGGACTGGCTCGATCTGCGTCGCCGGCCGGCCGGCGACGTCCGGGCAGCGGATGCCGACCGGGCTCCCGACGACGCCCGGGAACTCGACGGCGACCCACCCGACGACGCCCGGCTGTTCGGCGGCGGGGCTGAAGGCGAGGCCAGGGCGTCGGTCTTCGTCGGTCGGGACGAAACAGCTGGCCAGGATCGCCGCCAACAGGATTGATCAGGTGCCGGGCCGGGCATATAGCGGCGAACAGCGGGAAAGGAGGCACCATGGCCGACGTCTTGCACCGGCCGCCCGCCGAGCAGTCCACCGCGGAACTCGTTCAGCAGGCCGGCGAGCAGTTGTCACGGCTGGTGCGCGATGAACTCGCGCTGGCACGTGCGGAATTGACGGAGAAGGGGAAACACGCCGGCTTCGGCATCGGCCTGTTCGGTGGCGGCGGCGTCATCGCGCTCTACGGCCTGGGTACGTTGATCGCCGCCGTGGTGCTGCTGCTCGGCCTGGCGTGGCCGCCGTGGGTGGCGGCGCTGGTCGTGGCGTTGGCGCTGTTCATGGTGGCCGGCGGGCTGGCCTTGGCCGGCCGGCGGCAGGTGCGCCAGGCCGCGCCACCGGTGCCGACCGCGGCAGCGGACAGCGTGCGTGCCGACGTGACGGTGGTCAGCGCGGCGATGAAGCGGGGGCGGCAGCCGTGACGGCCAACAACGGTAGGAACGGCAACGGCACCGGCGACCTGGACCTGCTACGGGCCGAGATCCGGCAGACCAGAGCCGAGCTGGGACAGACCGTGCAGGCGCTGGCGGCGAAGACCGACGTGAAGAGCCGGGTACGGCTGGGCGCCGCCCGTACCGGCCAGCGACTGCGCGACCAGGCGGGGCGGGCGGTGGCCGACGCGCGGCGAACCGACTTGCGCGGCGCGGTACCGGTGATCGTGCTGACCGGCGTCACGTTGACCGCCGTCGTGGTGTGGCTGATGACCAAGGGGAGGCGCCGGTGAGCAAGTCGATCAACAAGTTGGCCTACCGTCCGGTGGGACTCGTGCTGGGGATGGCGGCCGGCGCGTTGGCCGGGGCGATCTTCCATCAGGTGTGGAAGATCGCGGCCGGTCACGACGAGGTGCCCAGCGCGATCGACGAGGAGCGTGGCTGGGGGGAGATCCTGGCCGCCGCGGCCCTGCAGGGCGCGATCTTCTCGGCCGTTCGCGCCGCGGTGGACCGGGGTGGTGCGACCGGGGTACGGCGGCTCACCGGCCACTGGCCGTCATGACTGCCTCGATGGCAATCGTATGATCAACTTGACCAGCTCAACAGCGGTAAGCGGGTGGCGTGACCGGGGACTATTTCGGTCCGCCACGACCGCGTGAACGGCGTCTCAGGTCACATGTAGGAGACGTTCGTCAGGTAGGCTGTGCGAAGTTTTTGCGTACGTGGTTTGCTTTCCACGCTGTTGCGAGACAGCGTGGGTTGAGAAGACCTCCTTCACCGGAGGCCACCTCAGGCGCCGCTGCTCGAAAACGGCCAACCGGCCGCACGGCGTGCTTGGCCGCCAGTTTCAGAAGGAGATACACATGGCGCAGGGAACCGTGAAGTGGTTCAACGCAGACAAGGGCTTCGGCTTCATCACCGTCGACGGCGGGGGTGCTGACGTGTTCGTCCACTTCTCGGCCATCCAGTCCAGCGGCTACCGGTCGCTGGAAGAGAACCAGCGGGTCGAGTTCGAGATCGCCCAGGGCCAGAAGGGCCCGCAGGCCGAGCAGGTCCGCCCCATCTGACCCCAGCCGCCGGTCTGTGCCGGCGCTTGGGCCCGAATCGACCCGCAACGGTCGTGACAAGAGCCCCGTATCCGGCCGGATACGGGGCTTCTTGGGCTCTTCGGCTGCGCTTCTGCGGCGGGCTACGGGGGTCTGTGAGCCGGCCGAGACTCACCAGCGGTGGTGCACCTGCGGCCGGATCAGTTCGTCGTAAATCGCCACCACCGACCGCCGGGTCGGTTCGTCGATGGGCCCCAGCGCGCCGGCGGCGGCGTTGTCCCGGGCCTGCTGCGGGTTACGGGCACCAGGGATCGCGACCGTCACACCCGGCTGGTCGAGAATCCACCGCAACGCGAACTGTGCCATGGTCGCCGGTGCCGGCACGAGCGGTGCCAGGCGACGCACCGCGGCCAGCCCGGTGGTGAAGTCGACACCGGAGAACGTCTCCCCGACGTCGAACGCGGCACCCTCGCGGTTGTAGTTGCGGTGGTCGTCGGCGGCGAAACTGGTCTGCTCGTCGTAGCGACCGGACAGCAGCCCACTGGCCAGCGGCACCCGGGCGATGATGCCGACGCCGGCCGCCGCGGCTGCCGGCAACACCTGTTCGAGCGGCTTGAGCCGCAACGCGTTGAGGATGATCTGCACGCTGGCCACGCCCGGTCGGGCGATCGCGGCGAGCGCCTCGGCGACCGTCTCCACACTCACCCCGTACGCGGCGATCCGCTTCTCCGCCACGAGGGTGTCCAGCGCGTCGTAGACGGCGTCGGTGTGCAGCACCTCGGTCGGCGGGCAGTGCAGCTGGACGAGGTCGAGAGTGTCGACGCCGAGATTGGCCCGGGACCGGTCGGTCCAGGCACGAAAGTTGTCCAGCACGTACGCGGACGGCTCCTGCGGCACCCGGCGACCCATCTTCGTAGCGACGAAGAGATCGCCGCCCGCCGCCGACTCCCGGAGAAACCGGCCGATGATCCGCTCACTGCGCCCGTCGCCGTACACGTCTGCGGTGTCCAGGAACGTGGTGCCGGCCTCGACCGCCGCGGCGAGCGTGGCCAGCGCGTCGTCCTCGCTGACCGTCCCCCAGTCCGCGCCGAGCTGCCAGGCACCCAGACCGATCACACCTACCGTGCGGCCGAGCCGCGGAAACGCACCCTTGTCCACCAGCAGAGCCTAGACGACAATGCGAACGGTACGCTCGGCGAAGCCGGTCGAGCGCCGTAGATCACCGCAGTGGCGCCGGTCCCGGGGAGAGGACGAGCGCACGATGAGCCAACTTCCAGCAGCAACGCCTGAGCTCTTGGCGTTCATCGCCGGCCTGCCGAAGGTCGAGCTGCACGTCCACCACGTCGGGTCGGCATCGCCGCGAATCGTCGCGGAGCTTGCCGACCGGCACCGGGGCAGCTCGCCGGTGCCGGCCGATCCGGCGGCGCTCGCCGACTACTTCGTGTTCCGCGACTTCGCCCACTTCATCGAGATCTATCTGAGTGTGGTGGATCTGATCCGCGACGAGGAGGACGTCTGGATCCTCACCCACGAGGTGGCCCGGGAGTTGGCCGCCCAGCAGGTCAGGTACGCCGAGTTGACGGTCACGCCGTACTCACACGTACGCCGGGGGATCCCGGCGCCGGCGTTCTGTGCGGCGATCGAGGACGCCCGGCTACGGGCCCGCGCCGACTTCGGCATCGAGCTGCGGTGGTGTTTCGACATCCCTGGTGAGGCCGGGTTGGCGGCGGCGGAGGAGACCCTACGGATCAGCCTGACCGAGGCACCGGACGGGCTGATCAGCTTCGGTCTCGGCGGTCCGGAGATCGGCGTCCCCCGGCCACAGTTCAAGCCGTACTTCGACAAGGCCCGAGCCGCCGGGCTGCACTCGGTGCCACACGCCGGTGAGACCACCGGGCCGCAGACCATCTGGGACGCCCTGCGTGAGCTGCACGCCGAACGCATCGGCCATGGCATCTCCTGTGTGCGCGACCCGCAGCTGGTCGAGTTCCTGGCGCAGCGGCAGATTCCACTGGAGGTCTGCCCCACGTCGAACGTACGCACTGGCGCGGTCGCCACGCTGGCCGAGCACCCGCTCGCCGAGATGGTGGCGGCCGGCCTCCTGGTCACCATCAACTCGGACGACCCGCCGATGTTCGGCACCACCCTCAACGAGGAGTACGCGGTCGCCGCCGCGTTGCTGGGTGGCGGAGTGCAGCAGCTGGCCGGTCTGGCCCGCAACGCGGTCACCGCGTCGTTTCTGCCGGTCGCCGATCAGGCACGGCTGCTCGCCGAGATCGACGCTCACCGGTCGGCGAGCAGCTGACTGGGAGTCGCGGCTAGCTGGCGTACGTCCCGGCGTAGCTCGGGTCCTGCCAGCAGGCGAGCACCGCGACGACAAGTGCGCTGACCACCGCGACCCAGCGCAGCAGCTGCCGGGAGGTGATCAGCGCGGGTTCGTCCTCGGCGGTGGCCGTTGGATCGTCCGCCGGCGGGCCGGACGGATCAGGGCCGGGTGGCGGGCCGGACGGATCAGACGGGCCGGTGCTGTCCTTCTGCCCGTCCCGCCGGGTCCCGGTCGGGGAATTCCGAAGCGGCGGTGGCACGTCAACCTGCCTCTGTCCAAGGTGGGCGCGCGGCGGGACGACGATGTTGGGGGACCGGGCCCCGCCGCGCGCAGGCGACCCTGGACCGGGAAATCGGGACGGTACTGCGGGCGACGGTCCAGGGACGCCGATGGGTTCGTGAGCAGATGCTGTCACCAAGGGGTCGGCGTGCGGAACGACGTTAATCCAGACCTAAGGAAGACTTGCGCCAGCCAAGACCGCAGCGTTACCTGACGGTGTGGCCGCCGGGCTCACGGTGTGTCGGCCTGGCTCAGTCCGGGGTCAAGACGCCTCGACCCCGGCCCTGGCCCCGGTCGCGATCGCGGTCCCGCTCCCGGGCCAGCCGCCCGACCAGCCCGAACCTGCTGACCTGACGCGGCGGCGCGGCCTCGGCGTCGGCGAGCAGCATCACCACGCTGGCGCCACCGAGCCGCGCCCGGTCCAGGCTCACCGAGCCGTTGGCCTGCATCGCCACCCGGCGGGCGATGTCCAGGCCGAGTCCGGTCGAGCCCTGGTCGCTGGCGCCGCGCCGCAGCGCCCGGTCCGGGTTGGCGATACCCGGGCCGGCGTCGTCGACCCGGATCGCGACGTAGCCGTCCCGACGGGAGACGGCGACCTCGAACGCGGTGCCCTGCGGGGTGTAGCGGAACACGTTGCCCAGTACCGCGTCGAGGGCCGCGGCGAGCTCCGCTCGGGGCACCGGCACCGGAGTCCGCAGCTGAGCGCCGATCACGTCGTACGGTCGGTTCTGGTCACCGGCCAGCGCCGACCAGAAGACCATCCGGTCGCGGACCACCTCGGCGACGTCGCAGCTGCCCGGCCCGGCCTCCACGCTCACCGTCTTGCGGGTGGTGTTGATCAGGACGTCGACCTCGCCCTCGAGGGTGACGATCGCCTGACGGATCCGGCGGATGGTACGCCTACGGTCCAGCTCGGCCTCGCTGAACGAACCGACGCTGGTGTCGTCGGAGTCGAGGGCGTCGGCGTCCAGCCGCAGCACGGTCAGCGGGGTGCGTAGCCGGTGGGACAGGTCGGCGACGAGTTCCCGCTCGTCGGTGCGCGACGCGACCAGCCGGTCCGCCATCCGGTTGAAGGCGTATCCGGCCTCGGCCAGTTCGCGTGGTCCGCTCGGCTGGATCCGTACCCCGAGATCGCCGTCGCCGACCGCCATCGCCGCCTTGACCAGACCTTGGGCCGAGGCGACGGCGCGGGCGGCGATCCGGTCCACCACGATGACCGAGCAGACCACCAGGCCGGCGGCGATCGCCACCAGCAGCAGCCAGGTGCCGGCCGCACCCTGGTTGAGCTCGGCGTCGGAGACGAACACCTCGATGACGGTCGCGGCGTCGCCGACGGTGACCGGCTCCAGCCGCAGCACTCCACCGTCGGCCGCGACCACCACCGGCTCGGTCCCGGCGGCGGTTTCGGCGACGTCCTGGGTGTCGGCGCGGGCGGTACCGCCAAGTTCGAGCCCGTGTACCACGGGCTGGCGCTGCGCGCTGTCGCCGAGGCTGGCGATCGCCGCCCGTACCGTCTCGGGGTCGTTGCTGATCGCCAGCGCGCCGCTGACCACTGCGGCCCGCCGGGCGGCGTCGGCCAGTGCCTGCTCACGGGTCTCCTGCTGCAATTGCAGACCCAGCGGGATCAGGAAGACCAGCGCGATGATCGACGTCATGCCGGCCCCGAGGTAGGCCAGCGCCAACCTCAGTCGGGTACCACCAACCGGAAGCCGACCCCCCGCACGGTGCGCAGGTAGCGCGGCTTCGCTGCGGATTCGCCCATTTTGCGGCGAAGCCAATAAAGATGAACGTCGATGGTCTGGTCCTCGCCGACCGACGGCTGCCGCCATACCTCCTCCAACAGCTCTCGGCGGGAGACTACCCGCCCAGGTCGGGCTGCCAGGTAGGCCAGCAGGTCGAATTCCTTCCGGGTCAGCGCCAGCGCCTCGCCGTCCAGCGTCGCGCTGCGCTCGCCGACGTCGACCCGTAGCCCGCCCACCTCGTGCACGGCCGGCGTCACCGAGCGGCTGGCCCGGCCCGCCCGGCGCAACACCGTGGTTATCCGGGCGTCCAGGTGCGCGCCGGTGAACGGCTTGACCATGTAGTCGTCGGCTCCGGCACGCAGCAGCCGAACGATCGCCTGCTCGTCGTCGCGCGCGGTGGCGATGATGATCGGTACGTCGGTAATGCCCCGGAGCATCCGCAGCGCGTCCGCGCCATCGAGATCCGGCAGGCCCAGGTCGAGCACGACCAGGTCAGGGGTTTCCGCCGCGACCCGGCGCAGTGCGTCCAGCGCGGTGCCGACCGCGTGCACCGCGTGCCCACGATCGGCCAGCGAACGCAACATGGCGCCGCGCACGACGTGGTCGTCCTCGACCAACAGCACCGTAGCCACCACACGACCGTACTGCCCCTGGCAAGTCGGGGTCATTGCGGTCAGCCGACGCCACCGGCATGATCGCACGGTAATGACGTTCACGCTCTACGACGACGTCCGTCTGGGCTTCGCCCGCGACAGCCTGGCCGGGCTGTCGGTCGGCGACGCGCTGGGCGAGCGGTGCGTGCGCGGCCGGCATCCCGCAGCCGCGCTCGCCGCCGGCCAGCTCCCCGCGCCGCCCTGGACCTGGACCGACGATACCGAGATGGCCTGCGTCCTGGTCGATCTGCTCGGCACCGGCGCCGCCGCCGGCCGGATCGACCGCGACCGGCTGGCTGCCGGGTTCGCCGCCCGGCACGACCCGGCCCGCGGCTACGGCCGGGGCGCGGCCGACCTGTTGCGGCTGGTCCGAGACGGTACGCCGTGGCCGGTCGCCGCGTCGACCGCGTTCGACGGCCAGGGATCCTGGGGCAACGGCGCGGCGATGCGGGTCGCGCCACTGGGCGCCTACTACGCCGACTCGCTCACCCGGGCCGCCGGTGCGGCTGCGGCCAGCGCCGAGGTGACCCACGCACATCCCGATGGCATCGCCGGCGCGGTCGCGGTCGCCACCGCCGCCGCGTTCGCCGTCCGCGCCCGCGTCGGCGGCCGCCGGCCGACCCCGGGCGAGGTGGTCGACGCCACCTGCGCCGCCGTCGATGCCGGCAGCGCCGTACACCGCGGACTGCGCCAGGCGCGGCGGCTCATCGGACGCCCGGTCGCCATCGCGGCCGAGGAGCTCGGCAACGGGTCGACCTGTGCGGCGGCGGACACGGTGCCGTTCGCCATCTGGGTGGCCGCCCGGCACCTGGACGACTATCCGGCCGCGATCGTCGCGTGCGTCGCGGCCGGCGGCGACGTGGACACCATCGCCGCGATCACCGGTGGGGTCGTCGCCGGCTACGTCGGCTGCGGGGGGCCCGGCGGGGTGCCGGACGACTGGCTGGCCGCCCGAGAGCCGCTTCCGGCCTGGATACCTCGACCGGGCTGACCCGCCAACGGGCCGGCCCGTTCAGGCCCGCCGTTCAGGGCAGCCGCAACACCCAGCGGTACGCCTGCACCAGCCCGGTGTCGAAGCCGGCCGCCGAACCCCACAGGAAGATCCGGAACTGCCGGTACATCGCCTCGCCCCAGCGCTGGGTGATGTCGTCGCGGGCCGAGTCCAGCCGACGCGCCCACTCGCGGCAGGTCAGGTAGTAGTTGTGCCGGTCGTCGGCGATGCTGCACAACTCGAACGGCGAGCGGGCCACCTGCCGCAGGTACTGGTGCAGCAGCAGTGGTGCCGACCGGCCCGGGTAGATGTAGCGCTTCATGAACGCCGACGCCACGTGCTTACGGCGCATCGCCAGGGCGTCGAGGTAGACGTGCCCACCCGGCTTGAGCAACTCGGCGTACGTGCGCAGGGTGCGCCGGTAGTCCGGCAGGTGCTCGGTGACCCCCATGTTCACGATGGCGTCGTAGCGGCGTTCGTCGCGGAAACCGAAGATGTGCTGGCGGACCACCCGCACGTCGAGCCCTTCCCGTTCGAACAGCCCGGTCAGGTACTGCTCCGACTCGCGGGACAAGGTGGTGGTGGTCACCTCGACGCCGCGCCGCGCAGCGTGCTCGGCGAACGCCCCCCAGCCGCCGCCGACCTCCAGCACCCGGTCGCCGGGCTTGACCTCGATCGCCTCCAACGCCATGTCCATCTTGCGGGTCATCGCGTCTTCGAGCGGTTCGTCGTCGGCGAGGAACACCCCTTCGGTGTAGCAGCGGTGCCGGGTGTCGAGGAAGGTCAGGAAGAATTCCGACTCGGCGTCGTAGTGGTGGGAGATGGCCCGCCGGTCGCCCTCCCGCCGCCCGCGCAGCAGACCGGCGAACAGCCCGGAGTACCGGGCCACCGGGTGCCGGTCGGTGAAGAACTCCCGGATCCGCAGCGCGGCCGCCAGGTCACCGTCGACGTCGAGCCAGCCCTGCAGGTACGCGACCACGACCGCGAACTGGTCGAGACCGGCCAGCGCCCGAGCGCCACGCGGATCCCGTACCGCGATGGTGAACTCCGGCGCGCCGGGCCCGAAACGGTGTTCCCCGCCGGTGGTGTCGATCACCGCGAACGGCACCGGCCGCCGGCTGGCGAAAAATGAGTCGTATCGGCGCCGCAGGGCGCCGACCATGTCGGTGGGAGCCACGGCGTCAATCTAACGCCGGGGCAACGTCGCCGTCAGGCGTTCCCGTCGGGACCTATACCATCGGTGCCGGCTGTCTGCCGTACCGCGATCCGCAACTCTGAAGGAGTCCGTCGTGTCCGCAAGCGTAGCCACCACCCCAGCCGAACCCGTCGTGGTCCCGGCCGGGACCACGGCCGCGGACGCGATCGCGGCTGCCGGGCTGCCGGTCCACGGGCCGAAGGCCATCGTCGTGGTACGCGACACCGACGGGACCCTGCGCGACCTCGACTGGGTGCCGGACGCCGACGCAGCCGTCGAACCGGTCGCCATCGACTCGCCGGACGGGCTCGACGTGCTGCGCCACTCCACCGCGCACGTGCTCGCCCAGGCGGTGCAGGACCTCTTTCCCGACGCCCGGCTCGGCATCGGCCCGCCGATCTCCAACGGTTTCTACTACGACTTCGACGTCGCCAAGCCGTTCCAGCCCGATGACCTCGACAAGCTGGAAAAGCGGATGCAGGAGATCATCAAGTCCGGTCAGCGGTTCCGTCGGCGCCGCTTCCCGGACCTCGACGCCGCCCGCGCCGAGCTCGCCGACGAGCCGTACAAACTGGAGCTGGTGGACGTCAAGGGCGCTGCCGACTTCGACGCCGCCGAGGTCATGGAGGTCGGTGGCGGCGAACTGACCAGCTACGACAACCTCGACCCCAGCTCGGGCAAGGTCTGCTGGTCCGACCTGTGCCGTGGCCCGCACCTGCCGTCCACCCGGCTGATCGGCGCGTTCAAGCTGATGCGCAGCGCGGCGGCGTACTGGCGGGGCTCGGAGCGCAACCCGCAGCTGCAGCGGATCTACGGCACCGCCTGGCCGACCCGCGATGCCCTCAAGGCGTACCTGAAGCTGCTCGACGAGGCCGCCCGTCGCGACCACCGCAAGCTCGGTGCGGACCTCGACCTGTTCAGCTTCCCCGACGAGATCGGCTCCGGGCTGGCGGTGTTCCACCCCAAGGGCGGCATCATCCGTCGCGAGTTGGAGGGCTACTCCCGGCAGCGGCACGAGCAGTCCGGGTACGAGTTCGTCTACACCCCGCACATCAGCAAGTCTCAGCTGTTCGAAACCTCGGGCCACCTGCCGTACTACTCCGACACCATGTTCCCGCCGGCCGAGATGGAAGGCGCTCAGTACTACCTCAAGGCGATGAACTGCCCGATGCACAACCTGATCTTCAGGTCGCGCGGGCGGTCCTACCGGGAGCTGCCGCTGCGGTTGTTCGAGTTCGGCACCGTCTACCGCTACGAGAAGTCCGGCGTGGTGCACGGGCTGACCCGGGTTCGTGGGCTGACCATGGACGACTCGCACATCTACTGCACCAAGGAACAGATGCCGGGCGAGCTGCGTTCGCTGCTCGCCTTCGTGCTCGACCTGCTGCGCGACTACGGGCTGGAAGACTTCTACCTGGAGCTGTCCACCCGCGACGACTCGGACAAGTTCATCGGTGACCCGGCCGAGTGGGAAGAAGCCACCGAGACCCTGCGGCAGGCGGCGGTCGATTCGGGCTTGGAGCTGGTGCCCGACCCGGGCGGCGCGGCGTTCTACGGCCCGAAGATCTCGGTGCAGGCCCGCGACGCGATCGGCCGCACCTGGCAGATGTCCACCATCCAGCTCGACTTCAACCAGCCACGCCGGTTCGGGCTGGAGTACCAGGCCGCCGACGGCACCCGGCAGCAGCCGATGATGATCCACCGGGCGCTCTTCGGCTCGATCGAGCGGTTCTTCGGCATCCTCACCGAGCACTACGCCGGGGCGTTCCCCGCCTGGCTGGCGCCGGTGCAGGTGGTGGGTATCCCGATCCGCGGCGAGCACGGCGACTATCTCGCCGAGTTCGTGGCGATGCTGCGCGCCGAGGGCATCCGCGCCGAGGTCGACTTCTCCGACGACCGGATGCAGAAGAAGATCCGCACCGCCCAGCAGCAGAAGGTGCCGTTCATGGCGATCGCCGGCGACGCCGACGTGGCTGGCGACACGGTTTCCTTCCGCTACCGCGACGGTTCGCAGCGCAACGGGGTGCCGGTGGCCGAGGCGGTGGCGCACGTCGTCGACGTGGTGCGGTCGCGGACCAACGCCAATCCGACGGCTGGCGACTGAACCTGGCCACGGCAGGCCCGTAGGATTGTGGGGTGACTGGCGGTGGGGTGACGGGCGGGCCGGAGCCGGACGGCCTGGAGCGGCTCTGGACCCCGCACCGGATGGCCTACATCTCCGGCGCGGACCGACCCGACGGCGGCTACGAGTCGCCGGGTGGCTGCCCGTTCTGCCAGGCACCGCAGCGGCCGGCGGAGCAGAGCCTGGTGGTGGCCCGGGGCGAGTGGGTGTTCGCGGTGCTCAACCTCTATCCGTACAACCCGGGTCATCTGATGGTCTGCCCGTACCGGCACGTCGCCGACTACCCGGAGCTGGGTGCGGGCGAGACCGCCGAGCTTGCCGCCTTCACCCAGATCGCGATGCGGATGATCCGCACGGTCAGCAACGCGCACGGGTTCAACATCGGGATGAACCAGGGCTCGGTCGCCGGTGCGGGGATCGCCGCCCACCTGCATCAGCATGTGGTGCCCCGGTGGGGTGGGGACGCCAACTTCATGCCGGTGATCGGCCGGACGAAGGTGCTGCCGCAGTTGCTCGCCGACACCCGGGACCTGTTCGCCGCCGCCTGGCCAGCAACCCCCTGACCCCCCCATGATCACGACGATCTTGCACTTATCGATGGACAAATCAGGCAAAAGCTCTCGATAAGTGCAAGATCGTCGGTAGAAAGGGCGTCGTCAGGTGGCGGGCACCGGCTCGTAGCGGGCGAACACCCGGCTGAAGGTGCCGGCACCACTGGTCAGCGATCTGAGCTCGACCGCGTACCGTAGCAACCCGGTCGCCGGCACCTCGGCCCGGATCACCGTACGGTCATCGGCGTCGTCGGCCGCGGCGGTACCCAACACCCGGCCCCGTCGGCCGGCGATGTCGCTGAGCACCGCACCGACGAAGCTGCCCGGCACCCGTACCACGATCTCGTCGACCGGCTCCAGCAGCGCCGGCCGGCCCTTCGCCGCCGCGTCCCGCAACGCCAGCGCGCCGGCCGCCTGGAACGCCGCGTCCGACGAATCGACCGGGTGCGCCTTGCCGTCGACCAGGGTCACCCGCAGATCCACCACCGGGTGCCCACTGATGACGCCCTTGGTCAACTGGGCCCGGATCCCCTTCTCCACCGACGGAATGTAGTTGTGCGGGACGGCACCGCCGACCACCCGGTCGACGAACTCGAAGCCGCTGCCCTCCGGCAGCGGGGTCACCTCGATGTCGCAGACCGCGTACTGGCCATGGCCACCGGACTGTTTCACCTGCCGGCCGTGCCCCCGCGCCGACGCGGTGAACGTCTCCCGCAGCGGCACCCGGACCGGCTCGGTGTCCACCTCGACCCCGCCGGCGCGCAACCGGTCCAGCACCACGTCGGCGTGCGCCTCACCCGTGCACCACAGCACCAACTGCTGCGTCTCGGCGTCGCGGACCAGCCGCAGGCTCGGATCCCCGGCGACCAGCCGGCCCAGGTTACGGGCCATCGCGTCCTCGTCCGCGCGGGTGCGGGCCACCACCGCCACCGGCAGCAGCGGCTCCGGCATCTCCCACGGCTCGACCAGCAGCGGCTCCTCGGCGGCCGAGATGGTGTCACCGGTCTCGGCGTTGCCCGATTTCGTCATCGCGCAGATGTCGCCGGCCACGCAGCACCCGACCTCCCGTAGCTGCGCGCCGAGCGGGCTGTAGACGTGCCCCACCCGCTCGTCGGCGTCGTGGTCGGGATGCCCACGCTCACTGAGACCGTGCCCGGCGACGTGCACCCGCCGATCGGTACGCAACGTGCCGGAGAAGACCCGGACCAACGACACCCGTCCGAGGTGCCGGTCGACGGTGGTCCGGACCACCTCGGCGACCAGCGGACCCGCCGGGTCGCAGGCCAACGGTGGCCGCGGCGTGCCGTCGAGTCCGGTCACCGCCGGCAGGGTGTGTTCGACGGGTGCCGGGAACGCGGCGGTCAGCAGCCACAGCAACGCGTCGAGCCCGACGCCGGTGTGCGCGCAGACCGGCAGCACCGGGTGGAAATGCCCCCGGGCAATCGCCGCCTCCAGATCGTCGACGAGCATCTTCGGGTCGAGCTGCTCGCCGGCGAGGTACCGGTCGAGCAGGGTCTCGTCCTCGCTTTCGGCGATGATGCCCTCGATCAACTCGTCGCGCGCCTCGGTGATCGCCGGCAGGTGCTCCGGGTCCGGCTGACGCACCTGCGGCGGGTAGCCGGCCGAGTAGTCCAGCACCTGCCGGGCGAGCAGGTCCAGCAGCCCGGCGGTCTGCACCCCGTCGTCGGCCAGCATCGGCAGGTGCAGCGGCAGCAGGTCGTCGCCGAACACCCGCTGGCACAGCGCGATCGCCTCGTCGACGTCCGCGCGCGGATGGTCCAGCCGGGTGATCGCCACCGCACGGGGCATGCCGACCGCCGCGCACTCCTCCCACAGCGCGGCGGTGGCCGTGTCCATCCCGTCAGCGGCGCAGACCACGAACAGCGCGGCGTCCGCTGCCCGCAGACCCGCCCGCAGCTCGCCGATGAAATCCGGGTAGCCCGGGGTGTCCAGCAGATTGACCTTGAAATCGTGATGGAACAGCGGCGCGCAGGTCAGCGCCACCGACCGCTGCTGGCGTACGGCGGCCGGATCGTGGTCACAGACCGTCGTGCCGTCCGGGACCGTCCCGGCCCGGCTGACCGTGCCGGTCGCGGCCAGCAGCGCCTCGATCAACGTGGTCTTGCCGGCTCCGGAGTGCCCGACGACGACGACGTTGCGGATCTGATCAGATTCGGTCACCAGCGGCATGGTCCCGGTGGACCCCCGGTCGTGGTTCTTCTGCGCCATGACTGCGCTCCTCCTGGCTACCTGCGTGCGTGGGGCGGACGTCGCGGCCCGATCGGCCGGGGACGGCCCTCGGGACCACTGGGGGATGATCGCGGGGTGATTCCGCGGCGACATCTTCAGGTGGCTGGAACCCGCTCGGTAACGTGAATCCTGCCCGGGTGAGCTCGTTCACGTTCACGTGTCGATCCCACACCCGCGACGCCCCGTACACAAGCGCGGCGCGCGAGGTGACCGCCACCGGGTCATGTCCACGGCCACCGAGCCGACCGTTTCCACCGACCGTTATCGTGGGACCGCCATGGCGAAGATCTTCAGAGTGTCCGCCCGCGCGGGCATCACCCGGGTGATCGAGCCGGTAGCCCGCAGACTGCTCGGCGTCGGGATCTCACCGAACGCGGTCACGGTCGCCGGCACCGTCGGTGTGCTCATCGGCGCGATCGGTTTCGGTGCCCGGGGGTACCTGCTCACCGGCCTGGTGATCGTCACCGTCTCGGCGTTGACCGACATGCTGGACGGCACGATGGCCCGGCTGCGCGGCGGCACCAGCACCTTCGGGGCGTTCCTCGACTCGAGCATGGACCGGATCGCCGACGGCGCGATCTTCGGCGCGGTGGCGTACTGGCTGGCGGTCAGCGGCGACCGGCCCGGCGCGGTGGCGGCGCTGATCTGCCTGGTCGCCGGCGGCATCGTCTCGTACGTGAAGGCACGGGCCGAGGGCCTCGGCATGACCTGCAACGTCGGGATCGCCGAACGGACCGAGCGGCTGATCCTGGTCGGGACCGGCGGCCTGCTCAGCGGCGTCGGGGTCAGTTGGGGCCTGCCGGCCGCGTTGTGGCTGCTGGCGGTGCTGTCCGTGGTGACCATCTGGCAGCGGGTCGCTCACGTCCACCGGCAGAGCGTCGAGCTGGCGCAGGGCGTGGACGCGTGACGCCGGTCGAGTTCGGCTACGCCGCCGCCTGGCGACTGGTCCGGGCCCTGCCGCGCCCGGTGGCCGCGGCGCTGTTCCGGGCCGGCGCCGACCGGGCGCACCGGCGTGAGGCGGCGGCGGTCCGCCGACTCGCCGGCAACCTGCGTCGGGTGGTCGGCCCGGACATGCCGGCGGCCGAGTTCGACCTGCTGCTGCGGGACGCGGTGCGCTCGTACGCCCGCTACTGGATGGAGATGTTCCGACTGCCGTCGTTGAGTCACGAGCAGCGGCTTGCCAGCTTCCACCTGGCCGGTGGGGAGATGCTTGGCGCGAACGTCGCGGCCGGTCAAGGCTCGGTGGTGGCGTTGCCGCACGCCGGCAACTGGGATGCGGCCGGTGCCTGGGTGGCCGCGCAGGGCTGGCCGTTGACCACGGTTGCGGAGCGGTTGCGGCCCGAAGGGGTGTACGAGCAGTTCGTCGCCGCCCGGGAACGCCTCGGGATGGAGATCATTCCGGCGACCGGCGGCGACCGGCCCCCGTTCGACGTGCTGGTCGACCGGATCGGCAAGGGACATGTGGTGCCGCTGCTCGCCGACCGGGACCTGTCGGCCCGTGGCGTCGAGGTGACTTTCTTCGGCGGCCGGACCCGGATGCCGCCCGGCCCGGCCCTGCTCGCGCTGCGTACCGGTGCCCCGCTGTACGTCACCACGATGTGGTTCGAGCCGGACCGGGCCCACGGTGCGCTGGACGGGCCGGTGCCACTACCCGATCCGGCGGCAGGCTCGTTGGACGGGCGGGTGCGGCTGCTCACCCAGGAGATTGCCGACCGGCTGGCGGCCGGCATTGCCCGATATCCGCAACACTGGCACATGATGCAGCGGCTCTGGCTCGACGACCGGCCCGCGACAGATCAGCCCACCACAAACCAGGCCACCACCGAGCGGGGCCGGTCCGGCACCACCGGGCCGGGCTGAGCGGCGGGTAGACACTGTGCGGATCGGCATCGTGTGCCCGTACTCCCTCGATGTTCCCGGAGGGGTGCAGAACCACGTCATCGATCTCGCCGAGGCACTGATCGCCCTCGACCACGAGGTGAGCGTGCTGGCGCCGGCCGACGAGGAATCGGTGCTCCCCCCGTACGTGGTGGCCGCCGGCCGGTCGGTGCCGGTCCCCTACAACGGGTCGGTGGCCCGGGTCAGCTTCGGACCGGTCGTCACCACCCGGGTGCGCCGCTGGCTCAACCGCGGCGACTTCGACGTGCTGCACGTGCACGAGCCGTTCGCGCTCAGCGTCAGCCTGCTGGCGGTGCTCTGCGCCAAAGGCCCGGTGGTGGCGACGTTCCACACCGCGATGATGAGATCCCGGGCGCTCGCCGCCGCGCAGGGGGCGCTGCAACTCGTCCTGGAGAAGATCACCGCGCGGATCGCGGTCTCGGCATTGGCCCGCCGGGTGCAGGTCGAGCACCTCGACGGGGGAGCGGTGGAGATCCCGAACGGGGTGGCGGTGGCGAAGTTCGCCGGCGCGCCGCCGCTGCCGGGCTGGCCGGGGTCCGGTGGCGCACTGGGCTTCCTCGGCCGGTTCACCGAGCCCCGTAAGGGTTTCGGGCTGCTCCGTCAGGCGTTCGTCGCCCTGGCGCCGGACCGGCCCGAGCTGCGACTGCTGGTCGCCGGCCCTGGGCACCCGGAAGAGCTCTACGCCGGCATACCCGATGAACTGCGGGAGCGGGTCACTTTCCTCGGACAGGTGTCGGAGCAGGACAAAGCGCGGATGCTGCGCAGTGTGGACCTCTACGTGGCACCGAACATCGGCGGCGAGTCGTTCGGGATGATCCTCACCGAGGCGATGGCCGCCGGCACGGCCGTGGTCGCCAGCGACCTGGACGCGTTCCGCCGGGTACTCGACGACGGACAGGCGGGGGAGCTGTTCGCGACCGGCGATCCGGTCGCCCTTCGTACGGCGGTCGAGCGGCTGCTCGACGACGAGCCGCGCCGGTTGGCGTTCGCCGAACGCGCCGAACAACTCGTGGCGAACTACGACTGGCCGATGGTCGCGCGCCAGGTGCTGGAGGTGTACGCCGCCGCGATCGAGGCGACCGACGGGCGGGTGCTCTACCAGGAGTGGGCGGACCCACGGTGATCGGGCCGACGGCACAGCTGCCGACGGCACTACGATGCCGGGAATGTGGTGGGTGGTCGGTGTGAGTGTCGCGGTCGTCCTAGTGTCGGCGTACCTTACCTGGACCGCGGCCCGGGTCGACCGGCTGCACGTGCGGGTCGCGGCGGCGGCGCGGGCCCTCGACGCCCACCTGCTGCGGCGGGCGGCGGCCGCGGCGGTGCTCGCCGAGGAGCGGCCCGGCATCGAGCTGTACGCCGCGGCCCGGATCGCGTTGGACGCCGTCTCGCCGGAGGAACGGGAAGCGGCCGAGAACGATCTCACCCGGCAGTTGCGGGCGACGGCGCTGACCGGGCGGGACTCGACGACCGAGGCGGTGGTGGTGGCCAGCCGGCGGTTGGTGCTGGCCCGGCAGGTGCACACCGACCTGGTCCGCGACGCGCTGCTGGCCCGACGCCGTCCGCTGGTGCGGCTGATGCGCTTCGGGCGCCGGCACGACGAGCCTCGGTACTTCGACATCGACGACCCGACGGTGACCCGCAGTTCGGCCCTGGCGCGGCTGCCGCACCCGTAGGCCAGCCGGGGTGAGCTGGGCCATAGTGCAGGCCACCGGGTTGCCGATTGGCTGTCGGTGGACCCCGCCAGCGGGCGTAGCATCGCAGACGAACCCCCTGTCGCCCTGTCGCACTATCGCCGAGGAGCCGATCCGTCGTGTCCGAGACCACCGCTGCGGCCACTTCTGCGGCCACCCCCGCCTCCGCCACCGGCACCGCCCGGGTCAAGCGGGGCATGGCCGAGATGCTCAAGGGCGGGGTGATCATGGATGTGGTCACGCCCGAGCAGGCGAAGATCGCCGAGGACGCCGGTGCCGTCGCCGTGATGGCCCTGGAGCGGGTGCCGGCCGACATCCGGGCCCAGGGCGGGGTATCGCGGATGAGCGACCCGGACATGATCGACGGCATCATCGAGGCGGTCTCGATCCCGGTGATGGCCAAGGCCCGGATCGGCCACTTCGTCGAGGCCCAGGTGCTGCAGGCCCTCGGCGTCGACTACGTCGACGAATCCGAGGTGCTCACGCCGGCCGACTTCGCCAACCACATCGACAAGTGGGCGTTCACCGTGCCGTTCGTCTGCGGTGCCACCAACCTCGGGGAGGCGCTGCGCCGGATCACCGAAGGCGCCGCGATGATCCGCTCGAAGGGTGAGGCGGGCACCGGCGACGTCTCCAACGCCACCACGCACATGCGCCGCATCGGTGCGGAGCTGCGCCGGCTGACCTCCTTGTCGCCGGACGAGCTGTACGTCGCGGCGAAGGAGCTGCAGGCCCCGTACGACCTGGTCAAGGAGGTCGCGCAGACCGGGAAGCTGCCGGTGGTGCTCTTCACCGCCGGCGGCATCGCGACCCCGGCGGACGCGGCGATGATGATGCAGCTCGGCGCCGAGGGGGTCTTCGTCGGCTCCGGCATCTTCAAGTCCGGCAATCCCGCCCAGCGGGCGGAGGCGATCGTCAAGGCCACCACCTTCTACGACGACCCGGACGTGCTCGCGAAGGTCTCTCGGGGGCTCGGCGCGGCGATGGTCGGCATCAACGTCGACGACATCCCGGTCCCGCACCGGCTCGCCGAGCGCGGCTGGTGAGCGGCGACGCTCAACGGGTCGGCGACGACGCTCACCGGGTCCGTGACACAGGCGCGGTGCGGGTCGGCGTCCTGGCGCTGCAGGGCGACGTCCGCGAGCACCTGCGGGCGCTGACCGAGTGCGGCGCCACGGCCACGCCGGTGCGCCGCCCGGCGGAACTGGAGCAGGTCGACGCCCTGGTGGTGCCCGGCGGCGAGTCGACGACGATCAGCAAACTGGCCGTCACGTTCGACCTGATGGAGCCGATCCGCAAGCGGATCGCCGGCAGGATGCCGGTGTACGGCTCCTGCGCCGGCATGATCCTGTTGGCTGACGAGATCCTCGACGGCCGGGCCGACCAGCAATCGTTCGCCGGCATCTCGATGTCCGTACGCCGAAACGCCTTCGGCCGGCAGGTGGACTCGTTCGAGGCACCGGTCGTCATCGACGGCGTCGATGGCCCGCCGTTTCACGCGGTGTTCATCCGTGCGCCATGGGTCGAGCGGGTCGGCGAAGACGTCGAGGTGCTGGGCCGGGTGGCCGCCGGTGTGGCCACAGGTAGGATTGTCGCGGTTCGGCAGGGCAATCTGCTCGCCACGGCCTTCCACCCAGAGTTGACCGGCGACCGTCGGCTTCACCGGCTGTTCGTGGAGATGGCCGCTGCGGCAGGCTGACCCCGCAGGTGGGAAGCGACGGAGGTGCACATGTCCGGCCACTCCAAGTGGGCGACGACCAAGCACAAAAAAGCGGTCATCGACGCCAAACGCGGCAAGATGTTCGCGAAGCTGGTCAAGAACGTCGAGGTCGCCGCCCGGACCGGTGGTGGTGACCCGGCCGGCAACCCCACCTTGTACGACGCCATCCAGAAGGCGAAGAAGAGCTCCGTACCGAATGACAACATCGATCGCGCGGTCAAGCGCGGCTCCGGCCTGGAAGCCGGCGGCGCCGACTGGCAGACGATCATGTACGAGGGGTACGGGCCGAGCGGCGTCGCGCTGCTCGTGGAGTGCCTCACGGACAACCGCAACCGGGCCGCGACCGAGGTGCGGACCGCGCTGACCCGCAACGGCGGCACCCTGGCCGACGCCGGCTCGGTCTCCTACCTGTTCTCCCGCAAGGGCGTGGTGATCGTGCCCAAGGGCGACCACTCCGAGGACGACATCATGCTTGCCGTTCTCGACGCCGGTGCCGAGGAGATCAACGACCTCGGCGAGGCCTTCGAGGTGGTCAGCGAGCCCACTGACCTGGTCGCCGTGCGGACCGCTCTGGTGGACGCCGGCATCGACTACGAGTCGGCGGAGTCCTCCCTGGTGCCCAGCGTCAACGTGCCGCTGGACGAGGAAGGCGCCCGACGCATCTTCAAGCTCATCGACGTGCTGGAGGACTGCGACGACGTGCAGAACGTCTACGCGAACTTCGACGTCTCCGACGAGGTCCTCGCCGCCGTCGGCTGACGGCAGGCTCCACCGTCGAGATATACGCTTAACTGCGATATATTGTTCGCTGGGAGGTATATCTCATGGCCAAGACGCTGCTGGATCTTGATGAGGACCTGCTGGCGGAAGCCACCGCCGCGCTGGGCACAAGCACGAAGCGGGAAACGGTGACGGAGGCACTCCGACAGGCGGTGGAGTCCAGCCGCGAGCGCCGGCAGCGGGCACTAACCGACCTCCAGGAGATCGCTGACTCCGGCGGTTTCCACTTCGATCAGCTCGACGAACTCGACAGGTGAAGTACCTGGTCGACACGAGTGCCCTGGTTCGGATGCTGCGCCGCCAGGTCGACCCGCACTGGTCCGACCTGGCCGCGCGCGGCATGATCGCGGTCTGCGATCCCGTGCTCGTAGAAGTGCTCACCATCGCGGATGTCAAGGCGTACGAACAGGTCGAACGCGGGCTACGTGACCTGTACCCCTGGGTTCCGGTACCGGACGACGCCTGGCGGGTCGTGCGTGTCGTGCGGGGCGAACTCGCCAGCCACAGCGCCCACCAAGGGGTGTCGGTGGCCGACCATCTCGTGATCGCCACCGCGATTCGTCTGAAGTTGACGGTGCTTCACCAGGACGCTGATTTCGAGACTGCAGCCCGCTTCGTGCCGCAACTGGCTCAGGAGCGGATCGCCTGACTGCTGAAGCCGCCGAACCGTCGCGAGGGGAGGGCTGGGGTACGTAATTCTCGCGGCGGATTCAACCGGTCGTCGCAACAGTGGGTGTTTACGCTGCTGACGGGGCTAATAGTAGCTCGGCGAGG
>NZ_JBHMIM010000040.1:0-70240 GCF_048060115.1 Micromonospora sp. LOL_023 | reverse complement strand
AGCACAACCGAACCACCTGAGCCGAGTACCGGCACTACACCCAGTCGCGAACCGTTACTCGCAAAGGCTCATTAGGCGACTCTCATTCACGAATACTCACGAAGCATGCGGTGATGGCGTGTGGTCGCCGACCACACGCCATCACCGCATGTACGAAGTTTGGTAGTAGCTGATCCATCCGTTGCTGGCCGAGAAGGTGCAGTCAGCGCCGGAGTAGGTAGTGGTGCTGCCCTGCAGTCGCACCACTTCCCCGCTCTTGTCTGATTGCGCTGAGCACGCAACCCCGGAGACGTACGTTCCGGTGTACTTCGCACCCGCCGAGGTGCACTTCTGCGCCCAAGCGGTGTTCCGCCATTCGGTGTGGCAGTTGAAAACAGGGCTGGAGGTGCCTGCGGCAACTGCGGGGCCGGTCGCAGTGAGACCGAGCGCGCCGGCCGCGAGTAGGCCCAGAACCGCAGCCTGAGCAACGTGCTTGCCGGAGCGGCTAGTGCGCAGTGATCGCCGGACAAGGTTCATGTGACTCCTTCAGCTGAAGGAGTCCGAGTGCTGGACGGGCTTGGCTGTCGGGCGCAAGCCCTTTGCGTAGAGACTTGTCAAATGTTACCGGTCGGCCATTTGAGACGCAAGTGGGTATTGTTTTGATCTTGAAGCAAGTGAGTCGGCACCTTCGGTAGCAGTCAGAAGTAGGCGCTTTGAGCTGGCAGGATAGACCCGTTGGCAGACAATCGTCTCGGTCAGGAGGCGACATGGCTGAACGCGGCTTCGTGCCAGCCCAGTTCGAGTCATCGGGCAGCACGGGCCATGTCGGTGGATCGGGCCTGGAGATCCCGGCGGAGCTGGCGGCATCCCACGCCGCGTACTTCGGCGACGCCGGTCGCGCCTGGATCGCGGCGCTGCCGCAGCTGACCACGGCCATCATGGACCGGTGGGGGCTACGTCACGACGGGCCGCCGAGCTGCGGAGCGATCGCCCTGGTGCTACCCGTCCTGCAGGCCGACGGGTCGCCGGCGATGCTGAAGCTGCAGCCGATCGACGAGGAGACCGTCGGCGAGCCGGTGGCGCTGCGGGCCTGGGGCGGCAATGGCGCGGTCCGACTCCTGCGGCACGACGCCAGCTCCGGCACGATGCTGCTGGAACGCCTCGACGCCGACCGTACCCTGGCAGTCGTCCCCGACGATCTGGCCGCGCTGCGGACCCTCAGCCAGCTCCTCGCCCGGCTGACCTCGGTGGCCGCGCTGCCCGACGTACGCCGCCTCGCCGATGTCGCCGCCGGAATGCTCGACCGGGTGCCGCAGGCGCTGGTACGGCTACCCGCAGCCGACCACCCGCTGATCCGGCGGTGCGCGGCGGCCGTGCAGGAGCTGCTGCCGGAGGTTGGCGACCGGCTGCTGCACTGGGATCTGCACTACGACAACGTCCTCGCGTCCCGGGTCGATCCGGCCGCGCCCGGCGATCGGGAGCCGTGGCTGGCGATCGACCCGAAACCACTCGCCGGCGATCCCTGCTTCGAGCTGCTCCCCGCGCTGCACAACCGGTGGGACGACGTGGTCGCCACCGGCGACGTGCCGCGGGCGGTCCGGCTGCGCTTCGACCTGATGACCGAGGTGCTGGGCGTCGACCGGGCACGGGCGGTCGGTTGGACGCTCGGTCGCGTACTGCAGGACCTACTCTGGGAGTCCGAAGCCGGCGGCCCGGCGTGGCATAGCGCGCCGGACCGGGCGATCGCCCACGCCCTGTTGCACGACGGTTGACGGAATGTCCCCGCCGCTCATCAGTCGATCGTGGCGATGAGACGTCGTAGCGCGGCGTGAGCCGGTGGACCCCAGGTCGGCTTGCCGCCGGGGCGGCTATGGGCCCCGGCATCGCCGATCAGGATGCCGCTGAGGGCGCGGGCCATCGCCCAGCCACGGGCCCGGCGCATGGTGGCGGCGTCCAGGCTCGGCTGGTACGCCGCGTAGAAGTCGTCGATCGTGTCGTCCGGGAACAGGATCCAGCCGGCGGCGAGGTCGTACGCCGGGTCGCCCACGCAGAGGTCGCCGAAGTCGATGACACCGCAGATGGTGCCGTCGGCGGTGAGGACGTTGGCCGGATGCAGGTCGGCGTGCAGCCACAGCGCCGGACCCGACCATCCGGGTGCAGTGACCGCGTCCCGCCATACCGCGTGGACGGCGGCCGGGTCGTCGATCAGCCCGCGCTCGGTGACCTCGGCGAGTCCGTGGGTGAACTGGTCGGTGTGGTCGGCCAACGGCCCGCCCCGGCCGCTGCCGCTGCCCGTGGGCGCGCTGTTGGGAGCGGGCCGATGCAGCGCGGTCAGGAACGTCGCCAGGGATTCAGCGGCCGCGCGGGCTCTGGTGACCGGGGCCCGGTCGGCGGGGGCTCCCGGGAGCCAGGTGGTGACGAGCCAGGGCCGAGGGAACCGCGCGGACGGCTCGCCGAGGCGCTGCGGTACGGGGACCGGCAACGGCAGGTGCGGTGCCAGCGCCGGCAGCCAGGCGTACTCCTTGAGCAGCAGCGCGTCCGCCGACCTGGTCGCCCACGGCAGCCGGACGGCGAGATCGTCACCGAGGCGCCACATCTGGTTGTCCCAGCCCCGCGCGGCCAGCCGGACCGACCGGTCGGCGAGGTCGGGACACTGGTCGCGGAGCAGACCCCGGACCAGCTCCGCGGTGACCTCAACCTCGATGTGGTCCACGGCGAGTAACAGTAGTCGCACCGGCGGTCCGAGTTGGTGTCTAGCGTAATTTACTTGATCTGTCTATCGGGCTAGGCTAGGCTGCGTGAAGCGGGTTGACCTCATTAAGAAGATCGGCACAGCAGCAGCTGAGGCCGGCAAGGAGTTCGAGCTACTTCGTGAAGGCGGGAGTCACTCCATCTTTCGGTGTGGCGGTCAGAAGGTTGTGATACCCCGACACCGGGAAATCAACGAATACACGGCACGGGGCATCATGAGCGATCTCGACGATCAACTCGGGGAGGACTGGTGGAAGTGACGACCTACTCCGTGGTCTGCCGGCGGGTCGGCAACTGGTGGGCCATCAGCGTGCCTGAACTCAAGGGCGTGCACACCCAGGCCCGGCGACTCGACCAGGTCGCTGCGATGGCTCGAGAAGCGATCGCGTTGCTGCTGGACGTCGACCCGGACAAGGTGGAAGTCGATGTCCGTCCTGAACTTCCCGGTATGGTTTCGGTAGCTCTGGACGCCAGGCGGGCGGCCCGGGACGCCGACGAGAAGGCTGAACGGGCGACCGCAACAGCGGTGCTGGCGCTCCTACGTGACGGCTATACCGTCCGGGATGCAGGCGCACTTCTCGGACTGTCACCCCAACGTATTTCGCAGATCTCCGCACGGAACACCACTACCCCTACGTCATCGGCGGCATAGTTCGGTCGCCCGTCTTGACGCGGGCCGGGGTTCGGTCCGTGTGGTCCATCGACGGTCGATGTCGCCGAGCAGCGCGTCCTGGTGGTCGGCGAGATGGGCTCGCAGCGGCAGCGGGACGAATCGGCAGGTGAACCGCAGCTCTCGATCCACCCCAGCACCCGTCACGGTGTGCTGCCAGGCATCGGGGATGTGGTCCGGGGCCTGCAGGTGAAAGTAGGTGGTACGTCGGGGCTGGCCGGTCTCGGGTTGTGGCTTGTCCTCGCTCCCGATCTTGTGAACCACGGTGACGCCGGTCAGGCCGGTCTCCTCGGCGACTTCGCGAAGCACCGCGTCGAGTAGCTCCTCGCCGGGCTGCACACCGCCAGCGGGCACCTGAGTGCCGGCGTCAGGGAAGTCGATGTGGTCGAAGACCAGGAGCTGCGCACCGCTGCCGGTGGTCCGGATGACGTATCCGGCGACGCGGATCCGTGTGGTGGGCCTCATCGGTACATCGTGCACGGCCCGAGCTACATAACGGGTTGTCTTGATGGTCGCCCTCCACGTGCGTGCGCCGGTGAACGTGACGATCTGGGATGGTCCGGCGGCAGCGGCACGCGCGATTCTGGTCCACGGGACGCTTAGCTGGGCTGCATCGGCGTTCGAGCGGCAACGGCCGCTGGCCCGGCACCGACGGGTGTTGCTGCCGGACCGACGGGGCTACGGCCGCAGTCCGGACGTCGACGACGGTCAGGTGACCAGCGACTACGCCGTCGACGCGCAGGATGTGATCGCTCTGATGACCGGCGGCGTCCTCTGGTCGGCCACTCGTACGGCGGCACGGTGGCGATGATCGCTGCGGCGACGCGGCCCGACCTGGTCCGGTCCTTGACGCTCATCGAGCCGTGTGCCCACCGGATCGCCTCGGACGATCCGCTGGTCGCTGCGGCGATCGAGGACGCGCGCGAGTTCATGGCTGATGCCCGCAGACGGCCCGCGCGGCGGTATCTGGACCTGGTCTACCCGGCTGGGCAGTCGCGCCCGGAGCCGGCGGATTGGCTGGAGCGGGCGGCCTGGACCGCCCTGAACGAACGTCCGTGCTGGCTCGCGGACCTGGCGACCCGGCCGCTGGCGGATGCCGGGTTCGCGAAGCTGGTGATCGTCGGCGACTGGGGTACGGTCTCCGGCGGCTACCGGCCCGGCATGGCGCAGGTGATGGAGAAGGTGGCGGCGACGGTTGCTGACCGGATCGGAGCTCGCCTCGTCCGGGTCTGCGGTGCCGCGCACGAGCCCCACCGCGAGCAGCCCGACGCGGTCAACAAGGTGCTCGAACAGCTGTGGTCAGCCGGGTGAGGTGGGAGAGTCCGCTCCAGCTGGCGGTGGCCGATCGGATGCGCGTGGCCGAATGTACCGTCGGCGTGTCGTGTCGATGGCGCGCAGTGGATCATCCCTGGCCGGTGAGCTCGTACGTGTGTTGGTCAGCAGGTTGAGTGGAACAGGCCGCCCACCGGCTGCGTCGCGTGAGCATCCTCAGCCAGTCGGGTGAGCGTTCACCGAACCCTGCTAGTTTCTGCCCGTGAGTGAGGCAGACGGATCACCCACCGTCCCACGTGTCGTCCGTAACGACTGGTCTTCGGTGTCCGCGCCCGAGCTGGCGGGCTGGCGGCCCACGCTGACGGTGAGCGTCGTCATCCCGGCCTTCAACTGCCAGCCGACCCTCGATCTGACGCTGGCATCGTTGAGCCGGCAGACGTACCCGGCCGACCTGCTCGAGGTGGTCGTGGTCGACGACGGCTCCGACCCGCCGTTGACCCTGCCCGCGGTCCGGCCGGCGCGGACGAGGATCGTCCGGGTCGGTGCCGACGGCGTGGCCGGCTGGGGGCGGGCCGCCGCGCTGCGCTGCGGGGTCGTGCACAGCTCCGGGGAGATCCTGCACTGGCTGGACGCCGACATGATCGTCTATCCCGAGCACGTGGCGGCCCAGGTCCGCTGGCAGCACGTGCTGCCGTACGCGGTCACCCTCGGCTACAAGCGCTTCGTCGAGCCGGACGGCGACGGGCGGTGGCCGTCGGCGGAGACGGTCACCGAGACGCTGGACCGGGGCGCGGCGGCGGACCTGTTCGGTGACCGGGCCAGCGAGCCGCACAGCTACGTCGAGCGGTACATCAACCAGACCGACCAGCTCCGCCTCGCCGACCACCACGTCTTCAAGATCCACGTCGGGGCGACCGCCGCGCTGCGCCGTCAGCTGTATCAGGAGGCCGGCGGCTTCGACGCGGACCTGCGCCTCGGTGAGGACACCGAGTTCGGCTACCGCCTCGCCCAGGCAGGTGCCGTTTTCGTGCCGGAGCCGGCCGCGCGCAGTTGGCATCTCGGGCGTACCCATGTCATGCGGGCCCGCCAGGAGGTAGCCCGCTGGAACCGCCCGTTCTTCGCCGACCGGGTCCCGTACCCCCGCACCTGGCGCAAGGTGGGCGGGACGTCCTGGTCCGTCCCGCTCGCCGAGGTGGTCACGGTAGTCGGTGACGAGCCGCTGGAACGGGTACGGGCGGCCGTCGACTCGGTGCTGCGCGGCAGCGAGCACGACATCCGGATCACTCTCGTTGGTCCGTGGGACCGACTCGACGACGCGCGGGTGCGGGTGCTCACCGACCCGCTGCGCGACCTGCGGCTGATCGCCGCGACCTACCGGGGCGAACCACGGGTGCGGCTGGCCACCGAACGGCCCACCAGCGTCTTTCCCACGCCGTACCTGCTGGATCTGCCGGCCGCCTACGGCCTGGCGCCGGACGCGCTGCGGCGTCTGATCGACGTCGCCGACCGCTACCAGGTCGGCGTGGTCCGGGTCGATCCCGACGGCGTCGACGCCGTCGGGGAGGCCGGCGTACAGCTGTGGCGGACCGCCGCGCTCGGCCGGGCGCGGTGGGTGCGCTGCGCCGACGAGCCGCTGTTCGACGCGGTGACCTCGGTGTACGGGCACCGCGACGTGACCGCCGACGCGGTCGGCGTGGCCGACCTGACCCGGTTCGACGTGGCCGACCTGGCGGGCGGCATGCCCCGGCTGACCGGGCGGGGCCGGGCACCCGCCCTGGTGCCGACGACGGTCGAGGTGGCGGGTGTGCGGTCACTGGCCAAGGCCACGGTGGTGGTCGCGTGGATGGCGGGTCGGCGGGTACGGGCGACGCTACGCGTGCCCGACCGGTCGGCCCGCGACGGCACCAAGATCGGCTAGGAAGCGACCGACCGATCGGCCGGGCGCGCCGGCTGCGCGGGCTGCGGCCAGTCACGGCGCTTGAGCATCATGTCCCGTACCGTGCGGCGCAGGTCCGGCGGAATCAGCCAGATCTGCGCGAACGTGAGGTAGTCCAGCGTGCCCGGCCGGCCATGCCGCCGGGCCTCGCGCAGCAGTGAGGCGAAGACCTTGCCGCTGCGGGTCGGTGCCGCCATCGAGCTGATCACGCTCATCGTGAGTGCCGCGTACGCCCGGGGTGTCATCAGTGGGCGGCTGCGCCGCAGCCACTCGAGCTGCGCCTGCCACGGCGAACGCAGGCTGATCCGGGGCCGGTTCTCGTCCTGATGCCAGATGACCAGCGGCTCGTCGGCGAAGACGAGTGCGACGTCGTCGTGGCTCAGCGCCCGCAGGGACCAGTCGAGCTCCTGCATCCGGGGCACCGTCGGATCGAACGGCACCCGGCGGAACAGTTCGGTCGGAGCCATGATCGTCGACGTCTGGATGAAGCCGTCGCCATGGAACAGCCCCCGGCGGACGGTGAAGTACTCGCTGGGCGGCTCGTCTGGTCCGGGCAGCCGGCGGGGAATGACGAACTCGGCCCGTGGGGTCCGGTTGATCAACCGGCTCGCGACGATCGGCAGCGGTGCGGACGCCCCGCGAGCGACGTCGAGTTGCGCGGCGAGCTTGTGGGGCAGCCACTCGTCGTCGTCGTCGAGCAGCGCCACCCAGGGCGCGCGCGCCTGCCGTACCCCGACGTTGCGCGCCTGCGGTGCGCCGCCACGCTCGGGCAGTTCGATCACCCGCAGCCGGGTGTCGGCGATCGCGTCGAGCGCGGCCCGGGTCGCCTGGTCGGGCCCGTCGATCACCACGATCACTTCGATGTCCTCGAAGCTCTGTGCGAGGGCACTGCGGACGGCGCGGGTGACGAGATCCGGACGGCTGTGCGTGGGGATGACCACGCTGACGGCTGAGGTGCTGAGCATGCGTCGACCTGCCAAGGGTGCGGTTGAGCAGCTACGGGCGATTGCGCGGGCTGTCCTGTCGAACGGAACCTGGCCCGGGTGAGTCACGGGCGATGTTCGCGGTCGAGTACGACCATTGGGTGAAGCCCAGACAGGCAGCAGGCGTACAGACCGGGAAGAACGCCCGGTCCGTACGCCTGAGTGTGGTTCTCTCCGCTGCGGAGCCCGCCGGTGAGCTGCCAAGCCTAGCCCGCTGGTGAGCTGTCAGCCGGAGCCGCCGGGGCCACCGCGATCTCGTCGGCCGCGGCCCGGTCGAGCAGCCACCAGGTGCGCCGCACGCCGCGTACGCCCGATGCCGGCACCGCGACTGGGTCGGCACCGCCGTACGCGCGGCCGACCGCCGCCGCCTTGTCGGCCCCGGCGGCGACCAGCCACACCTCGTCGGCGGTGTTGATCGTCGGCAGGGTCAGGGTGATTCGGGTCGGCGGCGGTTTCGGGCTGTCGCGCACCGCCGCCACCGGCCGGGTCTCGCCGGTGACCGGATGCCCCGGGAACACCGACGCGACGTGCCCGTCCTCGCCGACGCCGAGCATCAGCACGTCGAAGCGGGGCAGCGGGGCCGTACCCGGGCCGGCGGCGACCCGGTCGAGGACGGCGGCGTACCGGGCGGCGGCGGCCTCGGGGTCGCCGCCGTCCGGTCCGTCGGCGGCGGGCATCGCGTGCACCCGCTGCGGATCGAGTGGCAACGCGTCCAGCAGTGCCGCGCGGGCCTGGGTCTCGTTGCGGTCCGGGTCACCGGCGGGCAGGAACCGTTCGTCGCCCCACCAGATGTCGACCCGTGACCAGTCGATCGCGGTGCTGGCCGGCAAGTCGCCGACGGCGCGTAGCACCGCCGCCGCGACCCGACCGCCGGTCAGCACCACCGCCGCTTCGCCCCGGTCGGCCTGGGCGTCGAGCAGCCGTACGACGAGCCGGGACGCCACCGCGCTGGCCAGCACGGTGGCGTCCGGATGCACCACGAGACCGGAGCCGCTCACGAACCGCTCCGGGCCGGCTCGGCGTCCGGTGCGGTCGTACCGGGGACCGCCGGGTCCTTCCAGATGTGTATCCGCTTGGCGGGCCGGGCCGACAACTCCGGCAGCCCGGCGAGGGTGCCGAGCGCGTCGGAGTAGACCTGGTCGGCGTCGAGCCGACGTAGCTCCTCGGCGAGTTCCTCGCCGAGCGGCCGGCGGACCAGCGGCATCTGCCGCTCCGGCTGCCCGGTCCGGGTGAACAGTGCCGAACTGTCCTCCCGGACGATGCTGAGCCCGTCGCCGTTGGCGCAGCGCAGCTCCACCGAGCGCATCCGGGGCGACGTCGTGGTCTCCTCCCAGCGTGGCGTGATGCCGAGCCGGGCGGCCAGCCAGCTGATCATCAGCGCGGCGGTCGGGTCGGCCCGGGGCGCGGTCACCGTGGCGCCGGTGATTCGCGCATCGGTGGTGTCGAACGCCCCGGCGACCAGGGTGCGCCACGGGGTGATCCGGGTCCAGGCCAGGTCGGTGTCGCCGGAGGCGTAGTCGACGGCCCGTTGCAGCAGCGCCTGCACCGGGTTCGGGGCCTGCGCCGAGTCGGTGATCCGCCGGTCGGCGACCACCCCGAGGTAGTCGTTGGCGATCTGCTCCGGCGGCTCACCGTGCCACCAGGTGACCACCGGCACGTCCGGCACCAGCAGCGGCATCACGACCGACTCGGCGTGCAGCGCGAGCCGGCCGGAGGTCCGCATCACCACGGCCTCGCAGGGTCCGAGCCGGCCGCCGACGACCACTTCGGCGTCGAGCCGGCTGCGTTTGCGGTCGATGTCAGCGCGGACCACGACGAGCAGTCGGCACGGGTGGGCGGCGGCGGCGATGGTGGCTGCCGCCTCCGCCTCGCGTACCCGCTTCTCGTCGACCACGACGATAAGTGTCAGCGCCATCCCGCTGGCCACCCCGCCGGCACTGCGCCGTTCGGCGGCCAACGCCTTGACCACCTCGTTGCCGGTGGTGTCCCACAGGCTGATCATGCTCTCCTCCAGGATCGGCCCTCGCGGGCCAGCATCTCGTCGGCGGCCCGGGGCCCCCACTCGCCGGCCCGGTACTGCTCCGGCTTGGTGCCCTGCCAGGCCTGTTCGAGGGGGTCGATGACCCGCCAGCTCTGCTCCACCTCGGCGGCGTCCGGGAAGAGCGTGCGATCGCCGATCAGTACGTCGAGCACCAACCGCTCGTACGCTTCCGGGCTGGCCTCGGTGAAGGCCTCGCCGTACTGGAAGTCCATCGCGATGTCGCGGACCTCCATGGTGGTGCCCGGCACCTTGGCGCCGAACTTGAGCACCACGCCTTCGTCCGGCTGCACCCGGATGACCAGCTGGTTGCTGCTGAGCATCTCCACGTCGGTGCGGTTGAACGGCAGGTGTGGTGCCGTCTTGAACATCACCGCGACCTCGGTCACCCGCCGGGGCAACCGCTTTCCTGCGCGCAAATAAAACGGCACCCCCGCCCACCTGCGGTTCTGGATCCCCAGTCGCATCGCCACATACGTCTCGGTGGTCGAGTCGGCGGGAACGTTCGGCTCCTCCAGGTAGCCGCCGGCCCGCTGACCGGCCACCCAGCCGCGCAGGTACTGCCCCCGGACGGTGCCGGCGGCCACGTCGGCGGGCAGGCTGATCGCCCGCAGCACCTTCAGCTTCTCCGCCCGGATCTCCTCGGCGTCGAAACTGGTCGGCTCCTCCATCGTGACCAGGGCGAGCAGCTGCAGCAGGTGGTTCTGCACCACGTCACGGGCAGCGCCGGTGTCGTCGTAGAACCCCGCCCGGCTGCCGATTCCGACGTCCTCGGCCATGGTGATCTGCACCGAGTCGACGTACTTGGAGTTCCACAACGGCTCGAACAGGTTGTTGGCGAACCGCAACGCCATGATGTTCTGGACGGTCTCCTTGCCCAGGTAGTGGTCGATGCGGAACACATCGTCGCGGGTGAAGACGTCGTCGACCAGGTCGTTGAGCGCCTTCGCCGACGGCAGGTCGTAACCGAACGGCTTCTCCACCACTACCCGGCGCCAGCCCCCGCACCGCTCGTTGTCGGCCATGCCGGTGCGCGCCAACTGCTTGAGCACCTGCGGGAACGCCGACGGCGGGATCGAGAAGTAGAACGCCGCGTTGCCGTGGATGCCGTGCGACTCGCGCAGCCCGTCCAGGCAGGCCGACAACTTGTCGAACGCCGCGTCGTCGTCGAACGAGCCGCCGACGAACTTGATGTTGCCGGCCAGCCGGGCCCAGACCTCTTCGCGCCAGGGGGTACGCGCGTACTCCTTGGCGGAGTCGTGCGCCAGCGACTCGAAGTCGCCGTCGGTCCAGTCCCGCCGGGCGAAGCCGAGCACCACGAAGCCGGGTGGCAGCAGCCCCCGGTTGGCCAGGTCGTAGATGCCGGGTAGCAGTTTCTTTCGGGCCAGATCACCGGTGACACCGAAAATCACCAGAGCACAGGGCTCCGGGATGCGCGGCAGCCGCCGGTCCTGCGGGTCGCGCAGGGGGTTCACGTCGCCTCCTCAGTCCGTTTCTCTCCGGACCAATTGTCAGCTGGGCAGGTTTCGGATCGTGTCCAGGAGTTGGGCGACACCGGCGGTCCGATCGGTCAGGTGCAGCCGCAGCAGCGGCCGACCCCGCCCGGCGAGAGCCTCGCGGTCACCGGCGGCCTGCGCCGCCTGCAGCTCGCCGAAGCTGTACGGCCGTCCCGGCACCGGCAGATCCTCGGCGACGGTGCCGGTGATCTGCAGGAAGGCGCCGACCTGCGGGCCGCCCTTGTGGTACTGGCCGGTGGAGTGCAGGAACCGCGGCCCCCAGCCGAAGGTAACCGGCCGGCCGGCGGCCGCCGCCAGCAGCGGGCGTACCCCGGCCGCGTCGGCGTCACCGAACCGGTCCAGGTAGGCCATCACCGCGAGGTAGCCGTCGGTGCCGGCCCCGTCGATCAACCAGCGCAACGCGCCGGGCAACTCGCCCGGCAGATCAGCCGGTCCGTACACCTCGATCGCCCCGTCGACGTACGCCGGTGCCTCCGCCGGCGGCCCGGCCGACAGGATCCGGTTGGTGTTCTCCTTGGACTCGGTGACGTTCGGCTGGTTGAACGGGTCGATGCCGAGCACCCGGCCGGCGATCGCGGTGGCGTACTCCCAGACCAGGAACTGCGCGCCGAGCGGGCCGTTGACCGCCAGATCGGGCCGCACCCCGCCGCCGGGAACGCCGCCCGGCTGGCCGGACCCGCCGTAGGTGACGGTCAGCACGTCGGTACCGGCGGCACCGGGGGAGTCCGGTGCCTCGACGACGACCGGCAGGATGCCGATGCCGTCCTTGCCGGTCGACTCGGCGACCAGCTGCTCGATCCAGTCGCCGAGCCCTTCGATGCCGGTGCCGTCGGAGATCAGCGCGATCTTGTCCCGGCCGGTGGTGGCGGCCGCGCCCAGGGCGGCGCCGAGCGCCAGCCCCGGGTTGTCGCGGTCGCCGCCGAGCGCTGCGGCCAGCTCCTGTGCCTGGTCGAGCAGTTCGACCACGTCGACGCCGGCCAGCGCCGAAGGGACCAGCCCGAACGCGGTCAGCGCCGAGTAGCGTCCGCCGACCTCCGGGTCGGCGAGCACCACGAAGGCACCCATCTCCTCGGCGGTGGCGGCCAGCGGCGAGCCGGGGTCGGTGACGATCACGAAGCGGCGTCCGGCCTCCGCCTCGCCCAGCCCTGAGTCGAGGAACGCCTGCCAGTACGCGCGACGGTGGCTGTCGGTCTCCACGGTGCCGCCGGACTTGCTGGCCACCACCACGACGGTGCGGTCCAGCCGGTCGCCGAGCGCCGCCCGCACCTGGTGCGGGTCGGTGGTGTCCAGCACGGTTACCGGCTTGCCGACGGTGAGCGAGATCACCTCGGGCGCCAGCGACGATCCGCCCATCCCGGCGAGCACCACGTGGTCCAGGTCGCCCAGCTCCGCCCGCAGTTCGGCGAGCTGCGGCAGCAGGTCGCGGCTGCGGGTGAAGGCGTCCAGCCAGCCCAGCCGGATCTTCGCTTCGGCTTCGGCGTCCGGACCCCACAGACTGGAGTCCTTGCCGACCAGCGAGGCCGGTACGCCGTCGGCGACCAGCGCGCCCCGGGTGGACGAGGCGGCCGAGGCGTCGACCGCTCCGGCGCCGTAGACGCTCAGCCCGGCGGCGGCCTCCACGCCGCCGTCGAAGAAGTCGCTCATGCGTTGCCTCCGGCCTGCCTCGCGGCGGCGGCGTTGTCCTTCGCCGCCGCGTTGGGCTCTCCGGCCCCGGCCGCCGCCGCGTCCAGCGACGAGCGCACTCCGTCGAGCAGTTCCTGCCAGCTCGCCTCGAACTTCTGCACGCCCTCGGACTCCAGGGTCTTGACCACGTCGTCGAGGTCGATGCCGACCTCGACCAGGTCGGCGAGGACCTGCCGGGCGGCCGGGTAGGCGCCGGTGACCGTGTCGCCGCGGGTCTCGCCGTGGTCGGCGTAGGCGTGCACCACCGATTCCGGCATCGTGTTGACCGTGCCGGGGGCGATCAGCTCCTCGACGTAGAGAACGTCCCGGTAGGCCGGGTTCTTCGTCGAGGTGGAGGCCCACAACGGGCGCTGCGGGTGGGCGCCGGCGTCGGCCAGGGCCTGCCAGCGGGCCGAGGAGAAGATCTCGGCGTACCGCTCGTACGCCAGCTGGGCGTTGGCCACGGCGGCCCTGCCCTTGAGTGCCTTGGCCTGCTCGCTGCCGATCTTGTCGAGCCGCTTGTCGACCTCGGAGTCCACCCGGGAAATGAAGAACGACGCGACCGACCCGATGCTGGTCAGGTCGTGCCCGTTGGCCCTGGCCTGCTCCAGCCCGTCGAGGAACGCCTCCATCACCGCGACGTAGCGGTCCAGCGAGAAGATCAGCGTGACGTTGACGCTGATCCCCTCGGCCAGGGTGGCGGTGATCGCCGGCAGCCCGGCCTCGGTCGCCGGGATCTTGATGTACAGGTTGGGGCGGTCGACCAGCCACCACAGGGCCTTGGCCTCGGCGACGGTCTCCGCGGTGCGGTACGCCAGCCGGGGGTCGACCTCGATCGACACCCGGCCGTCGATGCCGGCGCTGGTCTCGTACGCCGGGCGCATCACGTCGCAGCCCCACCGCACGTCGTACGTGGTGAGCATGCGGACCGCCTCGTCGACGCTGACGCCCCGGGCGGCCAGGTCACGTAGCTGCCAGTTGTACTCGTCGGCGTCGGCCAGCGCGGCGGCGAAGATGGTCGGGTTGGTGGTGACGCCGGCGACGTGCTTCTCACGACGCAGCTGGTCCAGGTTGCCGGTGCTCAGCCGTTGCCGGGACAGGTCGTCGAGCCAGACCGCCACGCCAGCGGCGGTGAGCTCACCCAATCGGTCCGTCATCTGGAGCCTCCTCAGTTTCCGGTGGTGGTGCCGGTGATGGCGCCGACCCGGGTCAGCGACGCGTGTGCGGCCGCCACCACGGCGTCGGCGGTGAAGCCGAACTGCTCGAACAGCACCTGGTACGGAGCACTGGCCCCGTAGTGTTCAATGCTGACCGATTCGCCACAGTCGCCGACCAGCCCGCGCCAGGACATGCCGATTCCGGCCTCGACGCTGACCCGCGCCTTGACCCCGCGCGGCAGCACCGACTCGCGGTACGCCTCGTCCTGCTCGGTGAACCACTCCTGACAGGGCATCGACACGACCCGGGTGGGGGTCCCCTCGGCTTCGAGTCGTTCCCGGGCGGTGAGCAGCAGCTGCACCTCCGAACCGCTGCCCATCAGGATCACCGCCGGTTGGGCGTTGCCGGCCTCGGCCAGCACGTAGCCGCCCTTGCGGACCCCTTCGGCGGACGCGTACGTGTCGCGGTCGATCACCGGCACCGCCTGGCGGGTCAGCGCGAGCGCGGTCGGCCGGTCGGTGTGCTCCAGGGCGACCCGCCACGCCCAGGCGGTCTCGTTGGCGTCGGCCGGGCGGACGACGTCCAGCCCGGGGATGGCGCGTAGCGCGGACAGGTGCTCGATCGGCTGGTGGGTGGGGCCGTCCTCGCCGAGACCGATCGAGTCGTGGGTCCAGACGTAGACGACCGGCAGCTTCATCAACGCGGCCAGCCGCACCGCCGGGCGCATGTAGTCGCTGAACACCAGGAAGGTGCCGCCGTACGGACGGGTGCCGCCGTGCAGCGCGATGCCGTTGAGGATCGCCCCCATGGCGTGCTCGCGGATGCCGAAGTGCAGGGTGCGGCCGAACTCTTGCCCGGGGAACGCCTCGGTGGCGTACTCGGCCGGGACGAACGACGGCTCGCCCTTCATCGTGGTGTTGTTGCTCTCGGCCAGGTCGGCCGAGCCGCCCCACAGCTCCGGCAGTTCGGCGGCGAGCGCGTTGAGGACGTTGCCGGAGGCGGCCCGGGTGGCGACCCCCTTCGGGTCCGCCGGCCAGCTCGGCAACGCCTCGGTCCAGCCGTCCGGCAGGGTACGGGTGGCGAGCCGGTCGTGCAGGGCCTTGCGCTCGGGGTTGGCCTGCGCCCAGGCGTCGTACTTCTCGGCCCACGCCGTGTGTGCCTGCCGGCCCCGGTCCAGTACCTCCCGGATGTGGGTGAGCACCTTGTCGTCGACGGCGAAGTGCTGGCCGGGGTCGAAGCCGAGGATCTCCTTGGTGGCGGCGACCTCGTCGGCACCGAGCGCCGAACCGTGGATCTTGCCGGTGTTCTGCTTCTTCGGTGCCGGCCAGCCGATGATGGTGCGCAGCGCGATGAACGACGGGCGGTCGGTCTCGGCCCGGGCGGCGGTCAGCGCCGCGTACAGCGCCTCGACGTCCTCGTGGTACTCGCCGTCACCGGCGGCGCCGGCCCGCCAGTCGACGGTCTGCACGTGCCAGCCGTACGCGGCGTACCGGGCGGCGACATCCTCGCTGAGCGCGATCCGGGTGTCGTCCTCGATGGAGATCTGGTTGTCGTCGTAGACGACGGTCAGGTTGCCGAGCTTCTGGTGACCGGCCAGCGCGCTCGCCTCGTGGGTGATGCCCTCCTCGATGTCGCCGTCGGAGGCGATCACCCACACGTTGTGATCGAAGATCGACTCACCGGCGGGGGCGTCCGGGTCGAGCAGACCGCGTTCGCGGCGGGCGGCCATCGCCATGCCGACGCCGTTGGCCAGTCCCTGGCCGAGTGGGCCGGTGGTGGTCTCGACGCCACGGGTGTGGCCGTGCTCCGGGTGTCCGGGGGTCAGTGAACCCCACTGCCGCAACGACTTGAGGTCCTCCAGGCCCAGCCCGTATCCGGAGAAGTAGAGCTGGACGTACAGCGTCAGGCTGGAGTGACCGGCGGAGAGCACGAAACGGTCCCGGCCGGCCCAGTCCGGGTCGCTCGGGTCGTGCCGCATGACCCGGTTGAACAGCAGGTACGCCGCAGGGGCGAGGCTCATCGCGGTGCCGGGGTGGCCGTTGCCGGATTTTTCCACGGCGTCGGCGGCCAGCACACGTGCGGTGTCGACCGCGCGGCGGTCGAGGTCGGACCAGTTCAGGGGGGCATCGGTTGGTGTCGCAGCCACGGTGGGTGTTCTCCTCGTCCAAGCGGGCAGGTAGCGGAACCCTCGTCACGACCCTATCGAGCAGGGTTGAACATCCGCCCGCCGATCTCGACAACCGGATGGTCACCGTCGGTCGTCGGTCGCCGTCGTCGTCGGCCACCGACTGTCGGGGGATACGTATAGTGCCCGGTGGAACGGCTGCCCGATGTGATGACCGGCACCGGGTCAAGGGGTGGCCGGGCAGGCGAAATACCTGCGCGTACGCTGTCGGAGGCGCGCCGGCCGGTTGGTCGCCGTCAGTTGGAAAGCCACCCCCGCCGACGCCGGAAGGTGCAATCCGTGAGCATGGTCACCGAGCGCCCCAGCTACGACCGGGCGCGGGTCACGTCCACCACCGCCGAGCCGGACGCGACGTCCGGGCAGCCGGTGGCCGGAACGGCCGCGGTGACCGCACCCGACCTGCTGGCGGTGGTCCGGGCGTACGTGTCGCTGACCAAGCCGCGCATCGTCGAGTTGCTGCTGATCACGACCGTGCCGACGATGATGATCGCCGCCGGTGGTCTGCCGCCGCTCGGGCTGGTCGCGGTGGTGCTGATCGGCGGGTCCCTGGCCGCTGGCGCGGCGAACGCGTTGAACTGCTACATCGACCGCGACATCGACCAGTTGATGCGTCGCACGAAGCGTCGTCCGTTGCCGGCGCACGTGGTGACTCCCCGGCACGCGCTGGTCTTCGGCCTGGTGCTCGCCGTGGCCTCGGTGACGTTGATGGCGGTCTTCACCAACTGGCTCGCGGCGGGTCTGACGTTGGCGGCCATCGTCTACTACGACCTGGTGTACACGTTGTGGCTCAAGCGCACGACTCCGCAGAACACCTTCTGGGGTGGCGCGTGCGGGGCGGCGCCGGTGCTGATCGGCTGGGCCGCGGTCACCGGGGGGCTGTCACCGGTGGCCTGGGGCCTGTTCGCGGTGGTGTTCTTCTGGCAGCTGCCGCACTTCTACGCGCTGGCCATCAAGTACAAGCAGGACTACGCGCGGGCCGGCATCCCGATGTTGCCGGTGGTCGCCTCGGCCCGCCGGGTCAACGTCGAGATCGTTCTGTTCACCTGGTTGACGGTGGCGTCGTCGGTGGTGGTCTGGCCGCTGGGCATGTCGTTGATCTACGCGGTGCCCGTGCTGGTCGTCGGTGCGGTCTTCCTACTGGAGGCGCATCGCCTGCAGCGGCGCTCCGCCCGTGGCGAGGCGGTACGGCCGATGCGGCTGTTCCACTGGTCCAACACCTACCTCACGGTCGTGTTCGTCGCCGTGGCGCTGGACGCGCTGGTCTGAGCCTGGTTCACCTGGTGGGGAACCAGGTCGGCGCCCGTATTGAACTTTGGATGGCCGTTTGTCGCTTTTAGTAGCGATTGCCGGAGCAACTTTGTCCATCTTTGATGGCTCAAATCACCATCAAGGGTCGGTGGGCGTTCTTAAACCTGCGGGTAATTGGAGTCACAAAAAGCCGACATCCGATCGGCGAAAGGTCTTCGCTCTGCTTACGCTTCGGCCATGGCAGATGGTTCCGATACGACGCTGGCGACCGAATCCGTTCCCACGGAGGCACCCTCCGGGCTGGTCGCTGGCATCCGGTCCTTCGCCGCTGACCACGGCGGCGCGAAGGCGGTCATCGAGTACGTCGGCAAGCGTGGCGCGCGGATCGTCCTGTTGGGTGAGGACGGGGAGTGGGGCGACCAGTTCGCCGACGGCACCGATGTGGCGCGTAGCGCCTGCGACAAGGCGGGAGTCGAGGTAGAGAACGAATGGGAGCGGGAGTTGATGGATCAGATGCGGCCCAGCAACGACCTGTGGCGGTCGATGTCGCGCCGTAGCCTCTCCCGCTGACCCGTCGCGGCCGGCAGGGGCCGTGCACCCGTACAACGAACGACGATCAGTTGCGTGACTGGAGCACAGGTCCGGGACTGGAGAAACCGAGCTGCGCGACCCGGGCGATGATCGCCCGGGTCGCGCTCGTGAGCCCGGTGGCCGGCTCGCGGCGTCCCGGTCGCGGGTCGAGATGCCGTCGACCGGTTCAGACCCGGCTGGGTTGCCGGGCGGTCGGTGGCGTGGGTGGTGCTACCGCGGTGGCGCTGTCCGCTCCCCAGCCGATCGTCTGGAAGGACTGCGGTCGGTTGGTCCGTAGCCACAGCGCCCAACCGACCCCGGCCAAGGCCGCCAGCGCGTACCCGGACGGGAACCACCAGTGCAGTTCGGAGTTGTCCGGCAGCCCCAGCAGGTCCCCGAAGCTGGTCACCGTACCGACCAGGATCATGCAGAGCGCCCAGGCGGCCGTGCCGGGGGCGACCCAGCGACGCCAGGCGGACTCCCCGTGCGACAGCTGGATGAAGTAGCCGATCACCGCCAATGAGGTCGCGGTCATCAGGATCAGCACGCCGAGCCCGCCGGTGACGGTCAGCCAGAAGAACAGGTGGGTGATCGGATCGAGGCCGGCCAACGAGTAGGCCACGATGACCGTCAGGGCCAGGGCACTCTGGGTGAGCGAGCCCAGTTTGGGTGCGCCCGTGCGCCGGTTCGTCCGCCCGAGCGCGGCCGGCAGCACCCGTTCACGTCCGAGCGCGAAGAGGTAGCGCGCCACGGTGTTGTGAAACGCGAGGAGCGCGGCGAACAGGCTGGTCAGGAAGAGTAGCCGGCCAGCGTCGACGAACGTCTGCCCGATGTGTGGACTGACCAGCACGAACATCAATTCGGTCCCGTGTCGCTGGGCCTGGGCCACCACCGAGTCGGCGCCGGCGGCCACCGACATGGCCCAGGCGGAGCCCGCGTAGCAGGCACCGGTGATCGCCACCGCCAGGTACGTCGCACGGGCCACCGTGCGCCGCGGGTCGCGGGTCTCCTCGGCGAACACGGTGCCGGCCTCGATCCCGACGAACCCGGCGATCCCGCCGACCAGCATCGCGGTGACGCCGGGAGTGAGTAGTTGCCGGGGGTCCAGCGTCTCGGTGGCGACCGTGCCGCCGGCCGGATGGGTGACCATCACCAGGTCGTACCCGATGATGACGGCGAGTTCGGCCAGCAGTAGCCCGGCGAGCACCCGGCCGTTGAGATCGACCCGGGCCAGCCCGAGCGCGGCCACCAGCGCCCATCCGGCCAGGGCGCAGACCCACCACGGCACGGGGGTGCCGGCGACGGCGAGGACCTCGGCGGCGACGACGCCGAAGGCGCCGTACAGACCGATCTGCATCGCGTTGTAGGCCACCAGCGCGACGAACGCCGCCGCGATCCCCGGGATCGGGCCAAGGCCGTGCGCGACGTAGCTGTACATCGCACCGGCGTTGACGACGTGACGGCTCATCGCCACGTAGCCGACCGCGAAGATCGCCATGACGGCGGCGATCAGCAGATACGCCATCGGCACGGCGGTGGTGCCGGTGACCGCGAAGCCGGTGCTGGCGCCGCCGGCGACCACGGTGAGCGGCGCGGCGGCGGCGAGAACGAAGAAGAGCACCTGTGGTACGCCGAGTCGGGAGCGGGCCAGGGTCGCCGCGACGGCGCCCGATCGCTGAGAACGGAAGTTGGACACGCGGAAACTCCGGAAGTGGTTCGGTGTCGGGGAGGGAGAGTGCACGGCCACGGAGGGTCGTCCAGCAGGCCGGGGGCGCGGCAGCCATGGCACGGGGGGACCGCGGCTGCCGCGCCCGGATCGTCGTGCCACCGGTTGTGCCCTGGCACAGCCGTAGCCTCACCGGTACGTTGCGTGATGGCGAGAGGTAGGCGGTATTCAGCCGTCTTCAACGGGTCTGACGGTGTCTAGACAGCTGCGGTGAGCGCCTGAGCCTTCTCGCTGTCGTCCCGGTCCATGGCCGCCGCCGAGGTCGGGGCGGGACCGTGGCCCCGGGTGGACCACAGCGCGGCGAGGGTGGCCAACCAGACCAGGCAGGCCCCGAACATGTGCGCGCCGACCAGCGCCACCGGCAGGTCGGTGAGGTACTGGACCACGCCGATCAGGCCCTGGGCCAGTTCCACCGCGATCAGCACCGCCGCCGCCCGGACCGCCTGCCGTGGGGCATCGACCGCGCGCAGGGCGAACCACCAGGCGACCGAGAGCCCGATCAGCAGCGCCACTGAGTCGGCGTGCAGCTGGGACATGGTCTGCGGGTCCAGGCCGGTGCGGCCGGCGTCCGGGTCGCCGGCGTGTGGGCCGCTGCCGGTGACAGCGGTGCCGAGCACCAGCACCGCGAAGCTGACCGCAACGATCACGAACACGAGCTGTCGCAGCGCCCCGGGTACCGTGTCGTGGCTGGTGAGCCCGCCGGTGCGGGTGCGTCGCCACAGCGCGTACGCCACCGCGATGGCCACCATCGACAGCATGAAGTGCAGCGCGACCACCCAGGGATCCAGCTGCACCCGGACGCTGATTCCGCCGATGATTCCCTGCAGGATCACCAGGCCCAGGACGCCCAGCGTCAGGCCGCGCAGGTCCGGCCGCCGTGGCTGGGCCCGTAGCACCGCCAACAGGGTGGCCAGGGCTACCAGGCCGACCAGAATGCCGAGCACCCGGTTGCCGAATTCGATCACCCCGAGGATGCCCATCTCCGGCGTGGTGACGTAGGAGTCCTCGGTGCAGCGGGGCCAGGTGGGGCAGCCGAGACCGGAGCCGGTGAGTCGGACGCCGCCGCCGGTCACCACGATCGCGACGTTGGCGATCAGTGAGGCGAGGGTGAGCCGCCGCAGCAGTGCGGGTGTGGCGGACAGTCGGCCGGAACTGGTCACGGCGGCAATCGTACGAGACGGCGCGATGTCCCAGCTGCCGCGGTTCGCCCGGGTGCGGCGTGTCTCACCGGGGCCGCATCGGCCGATCAGTCGGATCCGGGGTCGGTGCGGTGGATCACGTGGGGTGCGTTTGCGGCCGACCGCTGAATTACGTAACGTTGGCGTAGTGAAAAACAGGGCAGGCCTTCCGCTGAGCGGGCCGGCGACCGGTGCGGTCGCCGCCGGCTCCGACGGGCGTACCCGTGACCGGCTGGTCGCCCTGTTGCTGGAGCGGGGCGCGGCGACCGCCGCGCAGCTCGGCGCCGAGCTCGGGCTCAGCCCGGCAGCCATCCGCCGGCACCTGGACGCGATGTCCGCCGACGGCGACGTGCTTGCCCGGGACGCGCCGCCCCGGGACAACCGCCGGCGGGGCCGGCCCGCCAAGGTCTTCCGGCTCACCGACACCGCCCGTTCCCGGCACGGACGCTACCGCTACGACGGCATGGCCGCCGCCGCGTTGCGCTGGATCGCCGGCAACGGCGGCGAGGCCGCCGTGGAGGCGTTCGCCGCCGCGCAGGTCGAAGGGCTGGAGGCCCGGTGCCGCGCGGCGATCGAGGGCGCCGGCGACGAACCGATCGCGCGCGCGGAGGCTCTTGCCTCGGCGCTCAGCGCCGAGGGCTACGCTGCCAACGCGTCCACGATCGCGTCCGGGGGGCAGTTGTGTCAGCACCACTGTCCCGTGGCGCATGTGGCAGCCGAGTTTCCGCAGCTGTGCGAGGCTGAGACTGCGGTGATCTCGCGCCTGATCGGCACCCACGTACAGCGTCTCGCCACCATCGCGCACGGCGACGGGGTGTGCACCACGCACATTCCGGACCCGCGGCGGGTGGAGCCAGCCCCGTCCGGTGCCGCCGCGACCAGCAGCGCAGCAGACCTGTCAACCGACCACGTCACCAGCACTGTGAGGACAGATAAATGACCGAGCAGACCGTCGCGCCCATCTCCCAGGAGGAGCACCTCGCGGCCCTCGGCCGGTACGAGTACGGCTGGGCCGACCGCGACGTGGCCGGTGCCGCCGCCCAGCGGGGAGTCAACGAGGCTGTGGTGCGGGACATCTCCGCCAAGAAGAACGAGCCCCAGTGGATGCTCGACCTGCGGCTCAAGGGCCTGCGGCTGTTCGGCCGCAAGCCGATGCCCGCCTGGGGCGCCGACCTGACCGGGATCGACTTCGACAACATCAAGTACTTCGTGCGCTCCACCGAGAAGCAGGCGACCAGCTGGGAAGACCTGCCGGAGGAGATCAAGGACACCTACGACCGGCTGGGTATCCCGGAGGCCGAGAAGCAGCGGCTGGTCGCCGGGGTCGCCGCCCAGTACGAGTCCGAGGTGGTCTACCACAAGATCCGTGAGGACCTCGAGGAGCAGGGTGTGCTGTTCCTCGACACCGACACCGCCCTGCGGGAGCACGAGGACATCTTCAAGGAGTACTTCGGCACCGTCATCCCGGTCGGCGACAACAAGTTCGCGGCGCTGAACACCTCGGTCTGGTCCGGCGGTTCGTTCATCTACGTGCCCAAGGGCGTGAACGTGGAGATCCCGCTGCAGGCCTACTTCCGGATCAACACCGAGAACATGGGCCAGTTCGAGCGGACGCTGATCATCGTCGACGAGGGTGCCTACGTGCACTACGTCGAGGGCTGCACCGCGCCGATCTACTCCTCCGACTCGCTGCACTCCGCGGTGGTCGAGATCGTGGTGAAGAAGAACGCCCGGTGCCGCTACACCACCATCCAGAACTGGTCGAACAACGTCTACAACCTGGTCACCAAGCGGGCGGTCTGCCACGCCGGCGCCACCATGGAGTGGGTCGACGGCAACATCGGCTCCAAGGTCACCATGAAGTACCCGGCCGTGTTCATGACCGGTGAGCACGCCAAGGGTGAGGTGCTCTCGGTGGCGATGGCCGGCGAGGGCCAGCACCAGGACGCCGGCGCGAAGATGGTGCACGCGGCACCGCACACCTCCTCGACGATCGTCTCCAAGTCGATCGCCCGGGGCGGCGGCCGCACCTCCTACCGGGGCCTGGTCCAGGTGCTGGAGGGCTCGCACCACAGCCGTTCCACGGTCAAGTGTGACGCGCTGCTGGTCGACGCGATCTCCCGGTCGGACACCTACCCGTACGTCGACATCCGCGAGGACGACGTGTCGATGGGCCACGAGGCGACCGTCTCCAAGGTCAGCGAGGACCAGCTCTTCTACCTGATGAGCCGCGGTCTCAGCGAGGACGAGGCGATGGCCATGATCGTGCGTGGCTTCATCGAGCCGATCGCCAAGGAACTCCCGATGGAGTACGCCCTGGAGCTGAACCGCCTCATCGAGCTGCAGATGGAGGGCGCGGTCGGCTGACCGCCGGACGCCGCACCCACCGCCGGAACCACATCGGCCCGCCGAGAACAGGAAGAGATGACTATTCAGGCCTCCGCGCCGCCGAAGACCAAGTCGCAGGCGTTGCGCTCGTACGATGTTGCCGACTTCCCGGCCCTGACCGGGCTGGAGGAAGAGTGGCGCTTCACCCCGCTCAAGCGGCTGCGCGGACTCGCCACCGGTGTCCCGGTGGCCACCGCGTCGGTCAGCTACCAGCACCCCGACCTGCCGGCCGGGGTGACCGCGCGGCGCATCGACCGCGGTGATCCGCGGGTCGGTAGTGTGCTGACCCCGTTCGACCGGATCAGCGCGCTGGCCTACGGTCAGGCGTCCGACGTCCTGCTGGTCGAGGTCGCCCCGGAGGCCACCCCGGCCGACGCGGCGGTGATCCGGGTGGTCGGCGGTGGCGCCGACGGGGTCGCATACGGTCACACCCTGGTCGAGGTGGGTCGGTTCGCCGAGGCGACGCTGGTGTTCGAACAGGTCGGTTCGACGACCCTCGCCGACAACGTCGAGGTGATCGTCGCCGACGGTGCCTCGCTGACCCTGGTGACCGTGGCGGACTGGGCCGTCGACGCGGTGCAGGCCGAGCACCTGAAGTTCCGGCTCGGCCGCGACGCCCGGGTGACGCACGTCCAGGTGACCCTCGGCGGTGACCTGGTCCGGCAGTTCACCAGCGTCGACTACGCCGGCCGGGGTGGCGACGCCGAGCTGTACGGCCTGTACTTCGCCGACACCGGCCAGCACCTGGAGCACCGGCAACTGGTGGACCACACCGTGCCGGACTGCCGCAGCAATGTCGGCTACCGGGGCGCGCTGCAGGGCGACGGGGCGCACACCGTCTGGGTCGGCGACGTGCTGATCCGCGCCGAGGCCACCGGCACCGACACGTACGAGATCAACCGCAACCTGGTGCTGACCGACGGCGCCCGCGCCGACTCGGTGCCCAACCTGGAGATCGAGACCGGTGAGGTCGCCGGTGCCGGACACGCCAGCACCACCGGCCGGTTCGACGACGAACAGCTGTTCTACCTGATGGCCCGGGGAATCCCGGAGGCCGAGGCGCGCAAGCTGGTGGTTCGGGGCTTCTTCGCCGAAATGATCAACAAGATCCCGGTGGCGGCCCTGCGGGAGCGGCTCGGCGACGCGATCGAGCAGCGGCTGCGCCGCACCGAGGAGCAGACCGCCGTCGTGGCGTCGCCCACCGTCCCCGGCCAGGTTGGCTCGGTCCCGCAGGGGGCCCGCTGACCATGTCCGACCTGATCCGGGTCTGCGCCACCACCGAGCTCCCGAAAGGGACGGTGGTCAGCGCCGACATCGACGGTGTGCAGGTCGCCGTGGTGCACACCGACGAAGGCTCGTTCCACGCGGTGCACGACGAGTGCTCGCACGCCGCAGTCGCCCTCTCCGAGGGTGAGGTCGACGGCTGCACCCTGGAGTGCTGGCTGCACGGCTCCCGGTTCGACCTGCGGACCGGGCAGCCGACCGGGCTGCCCGCCACCGAGCCAGTCCCTGTCTTTCCCGTCGAGATCCGCGACGGCGACATCTACGTCAGTCTGACGCCGAGCAATGGAGTAGTGGCACCATGAGCGTTCTGGATATCCGCGACCTGCAGGTGTCGGTCAAGCTGCCGGAAGGTGAGCTCAAGCCGATCCTGGCCGGGGTGACCCTGACCGTCCGGTCGGGTCAGACGCACGCCATCATGGGCCCGAACGGCTCCGGCAAGTCGACCCTGGCGTACTCGATCGCCGGTCACCCCAAGTACGAGATCACCGGCGGCCAGGTGCTGCTCGACGGCGAAGACGTGCTGGCCATGTCGGTCGACGAGCGGGCCCGAGCCGGGGTGTTCCTCGCCATGCAGTACCCGGTCGAGGTGCCCGGGGTGTCGGTGGCGAACTTCCTGCGTACCGCCAAGACGGCGGTCGACGGCACCGCGCCGAAGCTGCGTACCTGGGCAGGTGAGCTGCGTGGCGCCATGGAGCGCCTGCAGATGGACCCGGCGTTCGCCCAGCGCAACGTCAACGAGGGCTTCTCCGGTGGTGAGAAGAAGCGGCACGAGATCGTGCAGCTGGAGCTGCTCAAGCCGAAGGTCGCCATTCTCGACGAGACCGACTCCGGTCTCGACATCGACGCCCTGCGGGTGGTCAGCGAGGGCGTCAACCGGGTCCGCGCCACCGGGGAGACCGGTCTGCTGCTGATCACCCACTACACCCGGATCCTGCGGTACATCAAGCCGGACTTCGTGCACGTCTTCGTCGGTGGGCGCATCGTCGAGGAAGGCGGCCCGGAGCTGGCCGACAAGCTGGAAGCCGAGGGCTACGAGCGGTACGCGGCGGGCGCGGGCGCGGCCTGAACGCCACCATCACCCTGCGTGCAGAAGGGCGGCGTCAAGCCGATGAGCATCACTGCCATCCCCCGGGACACGTCGGCCCAGGGCGGTCCACCTGCCCTGGACGTCGACGCCGTCCGGGCGGACTTCCCGATTCTCAGCCGGGAGATCAACGGGCATCCGCTGGTCTACCTGGACAGCGCCAACACCTCGCACAAGCCGCGTCAGGTGCTCGACGCGTTGACCGAGTACTACCAGCGGCACAACGCCAACGTCGCCCGCTCGGTGCACACCCTGGGCACCGAGTCCACCGAGGCGTACGAGGGTGCCCGGGCCAAGCTGGCCGCGTTCGTCAACGCGGCCAGCCCTGACGAGGTGGTGTTCACCAAGAACTCCACCGAGGCGATCAACCTGGTCGCGTACGCCTTTTCGAACGCTTCGCTCGGCGTCGGCCTCGGGGCCGACCCCCGGTTGCGGCTCGGTCCCGGCGACGAAGTGGTGATCTCCGAGATGGAGCACCACTCCAACATCGTGCCGTGGCAGCTGCTCTGTGAACGCACCGGCGCGACGTTGCGCTGGTTCGGGCTGACCGAGGAGGGCCGGCTCGACGAGTCGGATCTGGACGGGCTGATCACCGAGCGGACCAAGCTGGTCTCGCTGGTGCACATGTCGAACATCCTCGGCACGGTCAACGACCTGACCGCGATCACCCGGCGGGTCCGGGCGGTCGGCGCGCTGCTGCTGCTGGACTGCTCGCAGTCGGTGCCGCACCGACCGGTCGACGTGGCCGTGCTGGACGCCGACTTCATCGCCTTCACCGGGCACAAGATGTGCGGCCCGACCGGGATCGGCGTGCTGTGGGGGCGGTCCGAACTGCTGGCCGTGATGCCGCCGGTGCTCGGCGGTGGCTCGATGATCGAGACCGTGACGATGACCGGATCGACCTTCGCCGCGCCGCCGGCCCGGTTCGAGGCCGGCACACCGCCGATCGCGCAGGCTGTCGGTCTCGGCGCCGCGGTCGACTACCTGACCGGGCTGGGCATGCCGGCGGTCGCCGCGCACGAGCAGCGGATCACCGAGTACGCCCTGGAAGCCCTCGCGACCGTGCCGGGCCTGCGGATCGTCGGCCCGCCGGGGCCGCACGGCCGGGGCGGTACGGTGTCGTTCGCGCTCGACGGAATCCATCCGCACGACGTTGGACAGATCCTCGACGCGCAGGGAGTGCAGGTCCGGGTGGGTCACCACTGCGCCCGGCCCGTCTGCGTCCGCTATGGCGTCCCGTCCACCACCCGCGCCTCGTTCTACCTCTACACCACGACCGGCGAGGTGGACGCGCTGGTACGCGGTCTCGACCAGGTACGGAAGGTCTTCGGCTGATGGAGCTCGACCAGCTGTACCAGGAGATCATCCTGGATCACTACAAGCACCCGCAGGGTCGTGGCCTGCGGGAGCCGTACGCCGGCGAGGCACACCACGTCAACCCGACCTGTGGTGACGAGATCACCGTCCGGGTGGCGCTGGGCGACGAGGCCCGGATCGGGGTGTCCCACGACGGCCAGGGCTGTTCGATCAGTCAGGCGTCGGCGAGCGTGCTGTACGAACTGGTCGACGGCCGTCCGGCGGACGAGGCGTTCACGGTGCACGGCGCCTTCGTCGAGTTGGTTTCTGGTCGTGGTCGGGTCGAGCCGGATGAGGACGTGCTGGGTGACGGGGTGGCGTTCGCCGGTGTGGCGCGCTACCCGGCCCGGGTCAAGTGTGCGTTGCTGCCGTGGATGGCGTTCAAGGACGCCGCGGCGCGCGCCGGTGTGGGCGCGAGCCCGGAGGTGAAGCAGTGAGTGCCGAAGAGACGATGACCGAGGCGACACCGCAGGCCGAACCCGCCGCTGGCGGGGGAGCCGGCAAGCCGGCCCTGGCTGACATCGAAGAGGCGATGAGGGACGTCGTCGACCCGGAGCTTGGCATCAACGTGGTCGACCTCGGCCTGGTGTACGGCGTACACGTCGACGACGACAACGTCGCCACCCTGGACATGACGTTGACCAGCGCGGCCTGCCCGTTGACCGACGTGATCGAGGAGCAGGCCCGCACGGCGCTGACCACCGGCCCCGGTGGCGGTCTGGTCTCCGACATGCGGATCAACTGGGTGTGGTTGCCGCCGTGGGGGCCGGACAAGATCACCGACGAGGGTCGGGACCAACTGCGGGCGCTGGGCTTCAACGTCTGACAGGTCGAGCAACGTCTGATACGTCCCTGCACGACGAAGGGGGTGTCCGCCGGTACCGGCGGACACCCCCTTCGTCGGTCCTCGGATATTCGGGACAGGCCGGTGCCAAGCCACGGCGGCACCGAAGTGGACTGAGCTACCCGCCAGCGCCCTGACCAGTCACTGGACGAGGCTGACGAGGGCCCGCTTCAGGTAACCGTCATGCCGGTTGTCGACCCAGCCGACCGCGCTGATCGGTCGGCCCTGGCGGCGGGCCTCGTCGCAGTAGTCCAGCACGTCGTTCGCGGGTTGATAGTCGGTCACCGCGAGCGCCGCGTTCGCCCGCAGCCGGTACGCGGCGTTCTCCGCGTCGCGGACCGCCACCCGCCCGTCGTCGTCGCGTCTGGCGGCCACGGTGATCTGCCAGCCGAACAGTTGGACCAGCACGATCCCGGGTGGAGCGTCGGCGGGGATGCTCACGTCGGCGTTGGCCCGGGCGAGCGCCTCGGCCACCTCCCGTTGATAGGTGCCGGCCCAGGCCGCCTGGGCCTGCTGCGGGCGCATCACCGACAGCATCTCCGTCTGAATCTCGGCGGGCAGCGAGGTGAGCAGCGCGGCGAGGGTGGGTTGCGGCAACCGGTCGGCGACCGCCCGAACCTGATCGAGCGGCAGACTGCTGAGCATGCTCACCGCCTCGGCGGTGGGCAGGGCTCGGACTAGGTCGGCGAGCTGCTCGGTGCTCAGCAAGCCCATCAGCCGAGCCCGTAGATCGTTGCCGGCGGCGGGCAGCAGCCGGATCAGGTCGGCGGTCGTCAGCTCGGCGACCACCACCGGTATGCGGTCGGCAGGCATCGCGGCCAGCAATCCCACGGCCTGCCGCGGCTGGGTGCTGCGAACCATGGCGATCAGCTGGGTTATGGGCATCATCCCACCGGGCAGCATGAGTTCATTCTCCAGGAGTCAAGTGATCGTTACGCGCGCCTGATGTGCCTAACATCTCAGGTCGCGATGGTGCATCGACCCGTTGGCGGAGTCGTACGGCGTTCGGTCAGGTTCGTTGATCATGCCGCAGGCAACCTAAGCACCGCTCGGTTACCCTCACGGCCATGACCCCCCGTCTGTCGCCCCTGAGCGGCCAACCCACGCGGCACCTGGCCATGACCAGCGGGGTGCTCGCCCTGTCCGGGTGCACCATGGCGACGGTGGCCTGGTTGTTCCTGGGCGCCGTCCAGCCGCCGGAGGCCGCCGCCAGCACGGCGGTGGCCACCTTCGCCAGTCGGTTGGCTGACGGTACTCCGGATTCGGCGTACGACCTGCTCTGCGCCGCCACCCGGACGGAGCTGGACCGGTCGGACTTCGCCGGCTGGGCGCGGCGGCAGGCCCTCGCGGACCACTGGGTCGGTGCGGCGGTGGTTGGCGCCGACCGCACTTCGGTGACGGTCGGCGCGCGGCTGACTGGGGCGGACGGAACCGCACAGGCGGTGTCGTTCGAGGTGATCGCCGAACAGGGCACCTGGCGGGTCTGTACCGGCCCGTGGCCGCGCTGAGGCCGGTAACCGACTGGGTGCTGGTTGCCGACGGCGGTAGTATGGGCCACGTGCTGCTCTGCGAAGGCTGAAACGCCCCGCGCCAGCGGAGGACCATCCGCTGGCGCTTCGTCGTGTCCGCGAGCCATGTCCGCGAGTCAGCCTTCGACATCAGGAGCGAGCTACCAATGATCACCGCCACCGGCCTGGAACTGCGCGCGGGTTCGCGAATCCTGCTCTCCGACACCACGCTGCGGGTGCAGCCCGGCGACCGGATCGGCCTGGTCGGCCGCAACGGCGCGGGCAAGACCACCACCCTCAAGGTGCTGGCCGGCGAAGGACAGCCGTACGCCGGGCAGATCGACCAACGCAGCGCGGTCGGCTACCTGCCGCAGGATCCCCGCACCGGCGACCTGTTCGTGACCGCCCGCGACCGGGTCCTGTCGGCCCGGGGCCTGGACGCGCTGATGTCGCAGATGAGCGAGATCGAGGGCAAGCTCGCCGAGGGCGGAACGGACGAGCGACTGGTCCGCCGCTACGGCACGCTGGAGGATCAGTTCGCCTCGCTCGGCGGGTACGCGGCGGAAGCCGAGGCGGCCCGCATCTGTGCCAATCTCGGCCTGCCGGACCGGGTCCTGGCGCAGACGATCGGCACGCTCTCCGGTGGCCAGCGGCGCCGGATCGAGTTGGCCCGGATCCTGTTCCGCGACGCGGCCGAGAACGGCGGCGGCACCTTGCTGCTCGACGAGCCGACCAACCACCTCGACGCGGACTCGATCACCTGGCTGCGGGGCTTCCTCGCGGGCCACAAGGGTGGGCTGGTCGTGATCAGCCACGACGTGGACCTGCTGGCCGCCGTCGTGAACAAGGTGTGGTTCCTCGACGCCACCCGATCGGTGATCGACATCTACAACGTGGGCTGGGCGGCGTACCAGCAGCAGCGGGAGACCGACGAGCGCCGCCGCCGCCGGGAGCGGGCGAACGCGGAGAAGAAGGCTGGCGCGCTGCTCGCCCAGGCGGACAAGATGCGGGCCAAGGCGACCAAGACGGTTGCCGCGCAGAACATGGCCCGGCGGGCGGAGAAACTGCTCTCTGGTCTGGAGGACCAGCGGGTCGCCGACAAGGTGGCCAAGGTGCGGTTCCCGAGCCCGGCCCCGTGTGGCAAGACCCCGTTGACCGCCGCCGGACTGACGAAGTCCTACGGGTCGTTGGAAATCTTCTCCGGCGTGGACGTCGCGGTGGATCGGGGCTCGCGAGTGGCGATTCTCGGGCTGAACGGAGCCGGCAAGACGACGCTGCTGCGCATCCTCGGCGGCCTGCTGGAACCGGATTCAGGTGAGGTCCGCCCCGGGCATGGGCTGCGAATCGGCTACTACGCGCAGGAACACGAGACACTCGACGTCGAACGCTCGGTGCTGGACCACATGCGCAGCGCCGCCGTCGACCAGGCCGATACCGACCTGCGAAAAATTCTCGGTGCCTTCCTGTTCAGCGGGGAGGACGTCAACAAGCCAGCCGGCGTGCTGTCGGGTGGCGAGAAGACCAGGCTCGCGTTGGCGACCCTGGTCTGTTCCGGTGCGAACGTATTGCTGCTCGACGAGCCGACCAACAACCTGGATCCGGTCAGCCGTGAACAGGTTCTCGATGCCATCGCCCGGTATCCCGGAGCGATCGTGTTGGTCACCCACGACTCGGGTGCGGTGCTGGCGCTCAAACCGGACCGGGCGATTCTCCTGCCCGATGGCGACGAGGATGCCTGGAGCGACGACCTGCTCGAACTCGTGGAACTTGCATGAACGTACCCTGGGTTCACATCGGTGAACGTCATTATCAGTTAACGTGAATTGCATGAACGTCGGTGACCTGGTGGAACATGGGCGAACGTGCTGGAGACTTCGGTGGGATTTCACCGGCGGGGCCGTATCGGGTAACTGACACGGGTGTGCGTGTCGGTTGGCGAACAGTTGATATCTGGCGCATGATCGTTGGAGGCGGTCTAATAGGTGGGACCGCATCGAACCACCCAGTCTGGGACGTGAGGAATCAACATGGCAGCCACCGGCACAGCCGCCACCACCGAGAAGGGTCGCCGGATCGTCGGAGCCGAGCGTCAGACCCTGGCCAAAGACCTCGTCAAGCGCTACTCCTCCGGGGAGAGCATCCGCGCCCTGGCGGCCTCCACCGGCCGTTCCTACGGCTTCGTCCACCGGGTGCTCACCGAGTCGGGCGTGCAATTGCGTCAGCGTGGTGGCGCTCGGCGCCGCAAGAAGGGATGACCATCCTGCCTTCTCGTATCGTGCTTCGTCAGTGCGGTCAGGGCCCCCGTTGACCGCGGCTGGCGGCGTACGACTCGACTACGACGGGCCGGTCGCGACGGTGACGTTGGACCGGCCCGACGTGCTCAACTCACAGACGCCACAGATGTGGCAGGCGCTGCGCGACATCGGCCGGACGTTGCGCGGCGACGTACGCGTCGTCGTGGTGCGCGGCGCCGGTCGTGCGTTCTCCGCAGGCCTTGACCGTGGGTTCGCCAGCTCGCTGCTCGATTCGACGGCGTCCCCGCTGGCCGACCTCTCGTCCGACGAGTGCGCTGCCCTGATCGCCCAGTTCCAGGAGGCCTTCACCTGGCTGGCGCGTCCGGATCTGATCAGTGTCGCGGCGGTGCACGGTCCAGCGGTGGGCGCGGGCTTCCAACTCGCGCTCGCCTGCGACGTACGCGTCCTGGCCGACGACGCCCGGCTGCGGATGGCCGAGGTCACCTTGGGACTGGTGCCCGACCTCGGCGGCACCCGGCGCCTGGTGGAACTGGTCGGATACAGCCGCGCCCTGGAGATCTGCGTCACCGGCCGCTGGATCGACGCAGCCGAATCCGAACGGATCGGGCTGGCCAACCTGGTGGTGCCCGCAGCCGAGCTGGGTCCCGCCGTCACCGACCTGGCCGCCGCGGTGCTGGCCGGACCGCGCGACGCGGTGATCGAGATCAAAGCCCTGCTCACCGGGGCCATCGACCGCAGCCCGGCCGCGCAACTACGTGCCGAACGGGAGGCCCAGACCCGCCGAATCCGTGACCTGGCGGGCCTCGACGAGTGAGGCCGCAGGCTCGGCCCGCCCGGTCGCGATCCCGGTTGGTGGGTGCCACAGGAAGATGCCAGTTACCTGAATTGTTGTCGTAGGCGTCCGGGAGACTGTTCCCCGCGACAGGAGACAGCGCGACACGAGACAGGAGGTGGCGGGTGCCGGGTTCGATGGCTGGCGGTGGCGGGATGGGCGGCATGGGCGCCAGCTGGAGCATGCTCCGCTCGATGCGCGACGACGATCAGGTGCGAGCCCACCGGGTCAACCGCGGCACGACGCGGCGGATCGTGGCCTTCGCCGGACCCTACCGTCGCGACATCGTCGTCTTCCTGATCACCGTCGTCCTCGCGGCCGGGATCGGCGTCGCCACTCCGGTCCTCGCCGGCGACGTGATCAACGCGATCACCGGCGGTGGCACCGACGCCGGCGCGACCGTGGTGCGACTGGCGTTGTTCATCGCTGGTCTGGCCGTCGTCGACGCCCTGCTGTCCCTCGCTCAACGCTGGTACGCCGCCCGCATCGGCGAGGGCATCATTCTCGACCTGCGGACCCGGGTCTACGACCACGTGCAGCGCATGCCGCTGCAGTTCTTCACCCGCACCCAGACCGGGGCGCTGGTGAGCCGGCTGAACAACGACGTGCTCGGTGCCCAGCGGGCGTTCACCTCCACCTTGTCGGGCGTGGTGAGCAACGTCATTCAGCTGGTGCTCACCGCCGCGGTGATGTTCACCCTGTCCTGGCAGATCACCGCGCTGTCCCTGGCGCTGCTGCCGATCTTCATCGTGCCGGCCCGCCGGGTCGGTCGTCGACTCGCGGAGATCACCCGCGAGTCCTACGACCTCGACGCCAAGATGAACGCCACGATGACCGAGCGGTTCGGTGTCTCAGGTGCCCTGCTGGTCAAGCTGTTCGGCCAGCCGGAGGAGGAGTCCCGTCGGTTCACCGAGCGGGCGGACCGGGTCCGGGAGATCGGGATCCAGTCGGCGATGTATTCGCGGACCTTCTTCGTCGCGATGCTGCTCGTCGCCTCACTGGCCCAGGCGCTGACCTACGGCCTCGGCGGCTGGCTGGCGGTCACCGGCGCGGTCAGCGCCGGCACCGTGGTCACCCTCGCGCTGCTGCTGACCCGCCTGTACGGTCCGCTGACCGCACTGTCCAACGTGCGGGTCGACGTGATGAGCGCGTTGGTCTCCTTCGACCGGGTGTTCGAGGTGCTCGACCTCAAGCCGTCGATCGCGCAACGGCCGGACGCCGTGCCCGTACCGCCCGGCACCGGCCGGTTGGAGTTCCGGGATGTCCGCTTCCGCTATCCCAGCGCGGCCGAGATCTCGCTGGCCTCCCTGGAGGACGTCGCTACCCTGGACCGGACGGTCTCCGAGCCGGTGCTGCGCGGGGTGTCGTTCACCGCCGAGCCGGGACAGCTGGTCGCCCTGGTGGGCCCGTCCGGGGCGGGCAAGAGCACGACCGCCATGCTGGTCTCCCGGGTGTACGACGTCACCGACGGCGAGATCCTCATCGGCGGTGTGGACGTGCGCGACGCGACGCTCGATTCGCTGCGCGACACCATCGGGGTGGTCACCCAGGATTCGCACCTGTTCCACGAGACGATCGCGGAGAACCTGCGCTACGCCAAGCCCGGCGCGACCGACGACGAACTGTGGGCGGCGCTGCGTGGCGCGCAGGTCGCCGAGCTGGTCCGGGCGTTGCCGGCCGGGCTGGACACCGTGGTAGGGGAGCGGGGGTACCGCTTCTCCGGCGGGGAGAAGCAGCGCATCGCGATCGCCCGACTGCTGCTCAAGGCCCCGTCGATCGTCATCCTGGACGAAGCCACCGCCCACCTGGACTCGGAGTCCGAAGCTGCGGTGCAGCGCGCGTTGTCGGTCGCGTTGACCGGGCGTACAGCGTTGGTGATCGCACACCGGCTGTCGACGGTCCGCGACGCGGACCAGATCCTGGTGCTCGACGGCGGCCGGATCGTGGAACGTGGCCGGCACGCGGATCTGATCGGCGCCAGCGGCCTCTACGCCGAGCTGTACCGCACCCAGTTCGCGGTCGCCGATTCGCCGGCGCGGTTCCCGGACGACAGTGGCCCGGATCCGGTCGCGGTCGGCGGCACCCGGCAGTTCCCGATCGATCCCGAGCCGGGTGTCTGACTACGCTGTCCGGATGAATCAGGAGGCTCTCGCGGCGGCACTGCGTGACTTCGCCGATCGGATCGCACTGTTCGACCCGGCTCCGCCGACCGCCCCGCCGCCGGCAACCGGCCAGCCGGTAACCGGCCGGTCAGCGGAGTCGATTGAGATCCGCGTCGGCGGCGCTGATCTCGTCGAGTTGACCCCAACGGCGGCCGAGGCGTTCTGCGTCGCGCTGCGGTCCTACCACGATCCGCGCGACCGGGGACGCTGCGACCAGTGCGGCTGCCGGCGCCTCGGCGAAGGTCTGCAGTGCCTCGACTGCGGCCAGCCGGGCGGGCTCTTCGGCCAACTGGTCCGGGAGCGGATGACCCGCTCTCAGGAGTGACTGGCGAGTCGCAAGGCACCGAACTCGGCGGCCAGAGCATCGAGCCGATAGTGCGCGTTCAGACCGCTCGGGTTCGGCAGCACCCACACCCGTGTACCGGCGATCTTCTCGTCCTGCCGGCCGATCGCCGCCCGAGGGCGGCCGAACCCGGTCCGGTACGCGGTCACCCCGACCACCGCCACCCAACCCGGCCGCTGGGCCTCGACGAGCTCGGTGAGCCGTCGCGCGCCGGTGGTCAACTCGGCCGTGCTCAACTCGGCCGCTCGGGCGGTGGCCCGGGCCACCAGATTGGTCAGCCCGAGCCCGAGACCGAGCAGCAGCCGATCCTCGGTCGGGTGGAGTTGCCGACTGGTGAAGCCGGACCGGTGCAACGCCGGCCAGAAACGGTTGCCCGGTCGAGCGAAATGGTGACCGACCGCTGCGGAGTACAGGCTGGGGTTGATCCCGCAGAACAGCACCTCGAGGTTTGGGCCGACGACGTCAGGCAGCAGCCGCGCCGCCCCGCCCGCCGCGATCGTCACGGATACGGCAGCGCGCCGCCGTCGACCGGGATGGCCAGCCCGGTCAGGTAGCTCGCGGCCGGGGAGAGCACGAACGCCGCGACGCGGCCGAACTCGGTCGGCTCACCGAGCCGGCCGAGCGGAATCGCCGCCTCCGCGTCGGCACGCGCCCGCTGCGGGTCGGCCGCCGCGGTGAACAGCTCGACGTTACGGTCGGTCATGATCCGACCCGGCAGCAGACTGACCAGCCGGACGCCCCGCCGGGCGTAGCCGTCGGCGAACTCCTTGACGACGGCCGCCAGGCCCGGCCGGAATCCGTTGGAGACGCCCAGCCCGGGCAGCGGCATCCGGGCCGAGGTGGACAGCACCACCGCGACCGCGCCGCCAGCCGGGGCCGCGTCGGCGAAGGTGCGCACCGCGCGTACGGTGCCGAGAAAGACCGTTTCGAACGCGTCGCGCCACTGCTGGTCGTCGACCGCTGTCGCGGCGGCCGGTCGCGGTCCGCCCACCGACACCAGCGCGCCGTCGAAGCGGCCGAACCGGTCGGTCGCCGCGGCGACCAGCCGTTCGGCGGTGTCCGGCGCGGCGAGATCGGCGGGCACCGCGACTGCGTGGTCCGAGCCGCCGAGCCGCTCGACGGCTGCCGCGAGCCCGGCGGCGTCGCGGGCGGCGAGCACCACCCGGGCACCGTCGGCCACCAGACAGGCCGCGGTGGCGAAGCCGAGCCCCCGCGACGCGCCGGTCAACACGTACACCTGGTCGGTGAGGCCGAGATCCATGCTGGCGATCCTGCTACACCGGTCGTCTATCAGGTCTGCCGGGTGCCGATCAGCCGTACCCGGCCGGCGACCTGGACGATCAGACCCGCCGGGGTACGTCGCAGCGCCGGCCACCATCGTCGGCGTGGACCGGACCGTCCGTCGTAGCGCCAGCACGCCTCCCGTTCGGCCAACTCCCGCGCGGCGAGGGCCGGCAGCTCGGACGGTTCGCTCCACTCGCGGGCGAAGTCCCAGCCGTCGCGCAGGCCACCCGTCGACGGCCGGCCGGCCGCCCAGGCGACGAAGGCCACCGGCCAGCGGTCCGCCAACGAATGGGCCAGCATCGGCCAGTGTCTCGCCGTCTCGCCCGCGCGTTTGCGCAGCAGCGCGGTGCGGGCCGCCGCCAACCGCCGACGATCGAATCCGACGGGATCCGGGGCGTCGGTCACCAGCGCCGCGACCAGCGCGTGCTGGGCGGCCGCCAACCTGGCGAGTTCGGGCGGCGGGTCGCCGTCGGGCCGAGCCGGTCGGCCGGCCGCGCCGGGATCAGGCGCCGTCACGTGATCGGTGCCATGCCGGTCGCCAGCGCGATCGCGTCCAGCTCCGCGTGGAGCACCGCAGCCGGTGGGTACCGGCCGTCGCGTTCCAGTAGCACCGCCGGTGGTCGTCGCCGCGAGCACAGCTGTGTGAGCAGTTCCAGCACCGGCGGCGCGACGGCGTCGGTGTGGGTGTCGTGATAAAGCCCGTCGTGCTCGGCCCCGCCCGCGACGTGTACGTACGCGACCCGCTCCAGGGGCATCCGGTCCAGCACCGCGACCGGATCGTCGCCCCGATTACGGGCGTTGGCATACACGTTGGCGACGTCGAGCAGCAGCAGCGCGTCGCAGCGTTCGAGGATCTCGGTGACGAAGTCGGCTTCGTCGAACTCGTCGTCCGGCCAGTCGAACAACGCCGCGATCGGCTCCAGCGCGATTGGCGCCGGCAGCTCCGCCTGCGCGCGGACCACGTTGGCCACCACCGCGTCGACCGCGGCCCGGCTGCGCGGCACCGGCAACAGGTGCCCGGCCTCGACCCCGCCGGCTCGGACGAACGCGATGTGCTCGCTCACCAGCGGCGCGTCGAGCAGCCGCGCGGTCGCGGCCAGCCGGGTCACCCGGGCGGCGTCGACCGGCTCTGCACCGCCGAGGGAGAGCCGCACGCCGTGCGGGACGACGGTCACCGCACGCTCGCGCAGCGCACGCAGTTGTGGGTCGAGCGGGCGGTCCGGATCGACCGACTCGGCGATCACCTCGGTGAATCGCAGCCCGGGTAGGTCGGCGACGAGCCCGGCGATCTCCGGTCGCCAGCCGAGGCCGACCCCGTACCCGTCGGTCAACCGCCGCACCCGCCGCACCCGCCGCACCCGCCACCGCCGTCACCGCCGCCGGTCGTGGCGGTGCGCTCGATCGAGGCGGCTTCTGCGAAGCCCGGATCCATGGTCCACAGTGCAGCGGTGCCGAACAGCGCCACACCCATCGCCGCGCCGGTCATGCCGTACGTGGCGTATGCGGGCCGGTTGCTGGGCGACAGGTGTCGATGGTTGCGCCTTAGCTCGCTCACCGCCCGCCGTCCGGTGCGGGTCGTCGGGGGCACGGCAACGGTGAGCCATAGCCCGGCGAAGAATGTCAACGTCAGCAGCAGCACCAGGTAGCCCACTGGCCGGTTGCCGGCCAGGCCGGCGATCAACCGCAGTACGCCGATCCCCGCGAGCCCCAACAGCGGGGCACCCAGCCAGCGCGCGGCGACTCTTCGCTGCCTGGACATCGCGAGCCCGGCCTGCTCCAGCTGGTCCTGCACCCGGTCGAGGCTCTGCCTGACCCGGGGATCAGCGATCAGGTCACGCACCCGGTGCTGCTGGTAGGCGGCGTGGTGGACGGCGGCGGTGAGCTCGTCGCCGCCGGCCGGCAGCGGGCCCGACGCGCGTAGCGCCCGGCCGCCGCCGACGTCGATCACGCCAGCGCCGCGTAGCCCGCCGAGCGCCGCGTTGATCGCCAGCGGTGCGCCGCCGGTGAGATAGGCGACCTGGGTGCCGGTGAGTTCGCCCGATCGGGTGCCACGGCTACCGGCGAACATCGCTTGCCGGTAGCCGATCGCGAAGATCAGCAGCGCCAGCGCCGCGATCCCGTAGCTGGCGAGAAAGGTGGGGCCGGGGATGCCCCAGGTGTCGCCGGACGTCAACGCGCCTCCCAGATGGCGGTGCTACCGCGCGGGGTGTACGCGCGGTACCCATTGTGGGGTAGCCACGCCAGTGAATCCATCACGGCATCGCAGTCGGTCCGCCCATCCGGATGTCGTGTCAGGTCGGCGGGCGGCGTACCGCCTCTTCGACCAGGTCGAGGACGGCGCCGAGGTCCCCGGCGGGCCGGCCCATCGCCAGGTGTAGCACCAGTCCGTCGTAGGCCAACTCCAGGAATCGGGCGAGGACGTCGATCGGCACGTCGTCGCGGAGCACCCCGGCGTCGCGTTGCCGGCGCAGCCGGCCCCGGGTGGCCTCGGCGATCGCGGCGGAGCGGGCTGCCCAACGGCGGGCGAAGTCCGGGTCGGTGCGCAGCCGACGGGAGACTTCGAGTTGACTGCCGAGCCAGCCGGCGGTGTCCGGCGCGGCGGCCCGGGTGAGCAGATCGCGCATGACCTGGACCAGGCCGTTGCGGGCGACGGTCTCGACCATGGCGGCGGCATCGTCCTCGGCCACAGCCAGGAACAAAGAGTCCTTGTCCCGGAAGTGGTGGAAGATCGCGCCACGGGACAGCCCGGTGGCCTCCTCCAACCGTCGTACCGTGGCACCCTCGTATCCGTGCCGGGCGAAGCAGACCCGCGCCGCGGCGAGGATCTCTTGGCGGCGGGCGTCGAGCTGGACCTGACTGACCCGGGGCATGATGTGATCGTGTCAGGTGCCCCGATCCCGTGCAATCCGTACGTACGGCTTGTTAAGTCCATCGTTTAACACCGCGGGACTGTTCCCCGGCGTGCGCCGTCGCGTATGGTGCGGCCGTGCCACTCCTGCTCCTGGATCTGGACAACACCCTCCTCGACCGAGCGGGGGCGTTTCGTGTGTGGGGTCAGGCGTTCCTCGACTCGATCGGCGCCCCGTACGACGATATCGACTGGCTTGTTTCCATCGATGCCGACGGGCTGACCGACCGGTGGGATCTGGCCGACGCGATCCGGGACCGCTACCAGCTGCGGATGTCGTCGATCGACCTGGTGGAGGCACTGCACGACGGGGTGGTGGAGCACACCCGGCTCGACCCGCTCGTCGCCTGTTCGCTGCAGATCGCCCGGGACGTCGGTTGGGTGCCGGTGGTGGTCAGCAACGGCGCGGTCCGTCAGCAGGAGGCGAAGATCCGGCGTACCGGCCTGGACCGGTACATCGCGGACTGGGTGATCTCCGAGGCCGCCGGGGTCAGCAAACCGAACCCACGGATCTTCGCCCTGGCTGCGGAGTCCGTCCGGATGCGGCTGCGGGGTGCCTGGATGATCGGCGACAGCCCGGAGGCCGACATCGGTGGCGCGGCCGCGACCGGGTTGCCGAGCGTCTGGCTGCACCGTGGCCGACAGTGGCTCGATCAGCGATTCACGCCGACCCGGCAGGCGTCGGGCGTGATCCCGGCTGTCGCCGCCGTACTCGCCGGCTGACCCGGCCGACCGGTCACTGCAGGTAGCTTTCCACCTCACCGGTGGTGCGCGGTGCCACCGAGTCGGCGTCGCCGCCGGTTTCCCGGGCGGCCCGGCGCCGACGCAGCAGGTCCCAGCACTGGTCGAGGGCCTCCTCGACGGCGCCCAGCCGGGCGTGCTCCTCGTCGGCGGAGAGTTGACCCGTGGTGAACCTGGTGCGCAGCTCGTGTTCCTCGTCGACCAGCTCCCGGATCCGGGCCAGCAGCGTCCTGTCGTCCATCCCACGAGCTTGACACAACGCGGCGGTGGGTGGTGACCGGACGGGTCACCACCCACCGCCGTGACTCACCTCAGGTCAGCTCGCGAGCATCTTGCGCAGCACGAACTGCAGGATCCCGCCGTGCCGGTAGTAGTCGGCCTCACCGGGCGTGTCGATGCGGACCACCGCGTCGAACGCCACGCCGGTGTCGGTGCGTACGGTCACCGTCCGCGGCGTGACACTGTCGTTGAGGGCGCTCACCCCGATGATGTCGATCGTCTCGGTACCAGTGAGCCCCAGCGACGCGGAGTCCTGCCCGGCCGGGTACTGCAGCGGCAGCACACCCATCCCGATCAGGTTGGAGCGGTGGATCCGCTCGTACGACTCGGCGATCACCGCCCGTACGCCGAGCAGCATGGTGCCCTTGGCGGCCCAGTCGCGCGACGAGCCGGAGCCGTACTCCTTGCCGGCCAGCACCACCAGCGGCAGGCCTGCCTGCGCGTACGCCTCCGCGGCGTCGTAGATGGTGGTCTGCTCGCCGGTGAGGTGGTTCACGGTGAACCCGCCCTCGACGCCGGGTACCAACTGGTTGCGCAGCCGGATGTTGGCGAAGGTGCCGCGGATCATCACCTCGTGGTTGCCGCGCCGGGACCCGTACGAGTTGAACTCGTGCCGGGGCACGCCGTGGTCGGTGAGGTAGCGCCCGGCGGGGGAGTCCGGCTTGATCGATCCGGCCGGCGAGATGTGGTCGGTGGTCACCGAGTCACCCAGCTTGGCCAGCACCCGCGCCCCGGCGATGTCGGTCACCGGCTGGGGAGCCGGTGCCATGCCATCGAAGTACGGGGGCTTGCGCACGTAGGTCGACTCGTCGGCCCAGGTGAACGTGTCCCCGGTCGGGGTGGGTAGCGACTGCCAACGATCGTCGCCGGCGAAGACGTCGGCGTACGCGGCGCCGAAGCCGGCGGCCCCGATCGCGCCGGCCCGGACCTGCTCGATCTCGGCGTTGCTGGGCCAGATGTCGCGCAGGTACACCGGCTCGCCATCGGACCCGGTGCCCAGCGGCTCGTTGGCCAGGTCGATGTCCATCGTGCCGGCCAACGCGTAGGCGACCACCAGCGGCGGCGACGCCAGGTAGTTCATCTTGACGTCGGGGTTGATCCGGCCTTCGAAGTTGCGGTTGCCCGACAGCACCGACACCACTGTCAGGTCGTGTTCGTTGACCGCGGCGGAGATCTCCTCGGGCAGCGGGCCGGAGTTGCCGATGCAGGTGGTGCAGCCGTAGCCGACGAGGTGGAAGCCGAGCTTCTCCAGGTACGGGGTGAGCCCGGCCCGCTCGTAGTAGTCCATGACGACCTTCGAGCCCGGTGCCAGGGTGGTCTTGACCCAGGGTTTGCGGTTCAGGCCGCGGTCGACGGCGTTGCGGGCCAGCAGCGCTGCTCCGAGCATCACCTGTGGATTCGAGGTGTTGGTGCAGGAGGTGATCGCCGCGATCACCACCGCGCCGTGGTCGAGTTCGAACTCGGTGCCGTCGGCGCCGGTGACGCCGACCAGCTTGCTGGCCCGGCCGCCGGCGCCGAGCGCGGCGCCGATCAGCTCGCGTGGCTTGTCGGCGGCGTCGTCGGCGCCGTCGGCGGCCGGCGGGTCGCTGGCCGGGAAGGACTCGGCGCTGGCCTCGTCCGCCGGTCCGGCGACGCTGGGTGCCGGGTCGGCGGAGACGTAGTCGGTCAGCGCGGAGCGGAACATCGTCTTGGCGCTGCCCAGCGGCACCCGGTCCTGCGGGCGCTTCGGACCGGCCAGTGAGGGCTCGATCGTGGACAGATCGAGTTCCAGTCGTTCGGAGTAGTACGGCTCGGCGGCCGGGTCGTGCCAGAGGCCCTGCTCCTTGGCGTACGCCTCGACGAGGGCGACCTGTGCCTCGTCGCGGCCGGTGAGCCGCAGGTAGCTGATGGTCTCGGCGTCGATCGGGAAGATCGCGGCGGTGGAGCCGTACTCCGGCGACATGTTGCCGATGGTGGCCCGGTTGGCCAGCGGCACCGCGCCGACGCCGGGGCCGTAGAACTCGACGAACTTGCCGACCACGCCGTGCCGGCGCAGGATCTCGGTGATGGTCAGCACCAGATCGGTGGCGGTGGTGCCGGCCGGTGCCTCGCCGGAGAGCTTGAACCCGACGACCCGGGGGATCAACATACTGACCGGCTGGCCGAGCATGGCGGCCTCGGCCTCGATGCCGCCGACGCCCCAGCCGAGTACGCCGAGGCCGTTGACCATGGTGGTGTGCGAGTCGGTGCCGACGACGGTGTCCGGGTACGCCTGCCCGTTGCGTTCCATGATCGTCCGCGCCAGGTACTCGATGTTGACCTGGTGCACGATGCCGGTGCCGGGCGGCACCACCTTGAACTCGTTGAAGGCGGACTGTCCCCAGCGCAGGAACTGGTAGCGCTCCTTGTTGCGCCCGTACTCCAGTTCGACGTTGCGGGCGAAGGCGTCCTCGCGGCCGAACAGGTCGGCGATGACCGAGTGGTCGATGACCAGTTCGGCGGGGGCGAGCGGGTTGACCTTGCTGGGGTCGCCGCCGAGGTCACGGACGGCCTCTCGCATCGTGGCCAGGTCGACCACGCACGGTACGCCGGTGAAGTCCTGCATCAGCACCCGTGCCGGGGTGAACTGGATCTCGACGCTGGGCTCGGCGTTCGGGTCCCAACCGCCGATCGCGCGGATCTGTTCGGCGGTGACGTTGGCCCCGTCCTCGGTGCGGAGCAGATTCTCCAGCAGGATCTTCAGGCTGTAGGGCAGGCGTTCATGACCCGCCACGGTGTTGATCTTGAAAATCTCATAGCTCGCGTCGGCGACGCGCAACTGGCTCTTCGCACCGAAGGTGTCAAGGCTCGCCACGTCGGACTCCTTACCGCTGTGTCCCTGATCGTCCTGGCAGTCTTTCGTACGGATTGCCGTCAGGTTCGGGTGAGGTAACACTTACCCGCGCTGCGGCCCGCAACCAAACCGTACGTCCGTCTTGCTATCGCTGCAACCCTGGTGCCACGGTCTGGGACCGCGCCGTGGCCCGTCGCCGTGGGCGCGGCGGTTCGGCCTCCCGTCGGCAATTCCACTATCTGTGGCGACTCGGTTGCGATGCGGTATGTATCTGCACCGTTGCCCCACTGGGCTAACAAATCAGTACCTTGCCCTTTTGCGCTCCGGGTTGGAATCGCTACTCTTCCGCGGGATGCTGTCGCGCTAAGGGGGCCAATGTGGACGGCAGGCACGCCGCTCGGGCCGCGTGGACCCCATCGCACGTAGTCGCCATGGCACCCTGGGTGGTCGTCTTGAGTGGACTTGGTGTGATGGTGGTCATCTTCTTGGTGGCCGCCGGCTGTGTGCCCGTCCAGACCAGCGTGGTCGGCGAGCTGTCGCCGCCGCCGAGCACCCTCGCGCCGGAGCCGGAGCCGCGCGTCCCGGCCTCTCCGCCATCGGTGAACACCGGCGGGCAATTGGTTGCCGCCGCGCCGCCGCCCTCGGGCGAGGCGATTCTCGCCCCCGCTCCGCCGTCGCCGTCGCCGACACCGAGCCCGACTCCGGCACCGTCCATTGCGGAGATGCCGCCGCCATCCACCGGGTCGGCGCCGTCGACCGCCGCGTCGAGCGCCGGGGTGCCGCGTCCGCCGGCCGATCCCCACCTGTCCGGGCGGTACCGCGTACTCGACAAGTTCGGGGACGGATTCATCGCCGAGGTGCTGGTGGTGAACAGTTCGGGACAGGGGCGTGATTGGACTGTCACGCTGCGCTTCCCGGGCAATGTCGGTCGGCTGTACGCGGCCTGGGTCGAGGGTGCCCCGCAGGCGACGATGTCCCGTTCCGGGCAGGACTACGTCTTCACCAGTGGGGTTCCGGTGGCCGGCCACTCCTCCGTGCCACTGCGGTTCCACTTCGAGCGCCGTGGTGGCGGCACCGATCCGGATCGGTGCGCCGTCAACGGCGTGGCCTGTCGGGTTCGCTGACCGCTTCGCCGTCAGCTGGTCACGTCGACCGGGATCTACCTCCTCCTGCAAGGGCTGACGCTTTGCGGCCTAGCGCTGCAAGTTATTGCAGAATCTTGCAGCAAGGGCTAGCGTGCGGACATCGTCCACAGGAAGGTCGTCGATGCAAGCCGCACCCTCCCGTCCCCGTACCCCACGCCTGGCCGTGCCCACCCTGATCGCCGCGCTCGCCGCCACCCTGGTCGGCGTGCCGGCGGCCACCGCCGCGCCGGTGGCCCCGCCCGACACTGATGAACTTCAGTGGACAGACGAACCCTCGGCGACGACGCTCGCGGCGGCCGGTGCCAACCGGGCCGGCAGCGAACAGTTCTACTTCCTGCTGCCCGACCGATTCGCCAACGGCAACTCCCGCAACGATCGGGGCGGGCTGCGCGGCGACCGGCTCACCACCGGCCACGACCCCACCGACAAGGGCTTCTACCAGGGTGGCGACCTCCAAGGCGTGATCGACAACCTGGACTACATCCACGGCCTCGGCACCACCGCCATCTGGCTCGCCCCGGTCTTCGCCAACCAGCCGGTGCAAGGCGACGGAGATGACGTCTCTGCCGGCTACCACGGCTACTGGATCACCGACTTCACCCGGGTCGATCCGCACTTCGGCACCACCGCCGACCTCAAACGGCTGGTGAAACTCGCCCACCGGCGCGACATCAAGATCTATCTTGATGTCATCGTCAACCACACCGCTGACGTCCTCTCCTACGCCGAGGACGACTACGAGTACGTCGACAAAGCGACCGCCCCGTACCGGGATGCCGACGGTCGACCCTTCGACGACCGCAACCACGCCGACGGCACCAGGAGCTTCCCCGCCGTCGACCTCGACTCGTTCCCGTACACCCCGGTCGTCACCGACCCGGCCGACGCGCAGGTCAAAGTACCGGCGTGGCTCAACGACCCGACGATGTACCACAACCGGGGCGACAGCACCTTCATCGGCGAGAACAGCGAGTACGGCGACTTCTTCGGCCTGGACGACCTGTGGACCGAGCGGCCCGAAGTGGTCCGGGGAATGACGAAGATCTTCGGCGACTGGATTCGGGACACCGGCGTCGACGGCTACCGCCTCGACACCGTCAAACACGTCAACCTCGACTTCTGGCCGCAGTTCACCCAGGGCATCGACGATGCCGCCGCCCGCGCCGGAAAGCCCGACTTCGCCATGTTCGGCGAGGTCTACTCGGCCGACCCCGAGGTCGCCTCGACCTACGTACGTCAGGGCGGACTGCCGGCCACCCTCGACTTCGGCTTCCAGGAGGCCGCCCGTTCGTACGTCGCGGCCGGCGGCTCCGCGACCGACCTGGCCGACCTGTACGCCGATGACCCGCTCTACGCCGCCCGGGACACCGACGCCGGCCGACTGCCCACCTTCCTCGGCAACCACGACATGGGCCGGATCGGCACCTTCATCGCCGACGGCGGCACCGACCCCGCCAGCCACCTGCGTCGCGACCTGCTCGCCCACGAGCTGATGTTCCTCACCCGGGGTCAGCCGGTGATCTACTCCGGCGACGAGCAGGGCTTCACCGGTGCCGGCGGGGACAAGGACGCCCGACAGACCATGTTCGCCTCCCAGGTCGCCGACTACCTCGACGACGACCTGCTCGGCACCGACCGCACCCACGCCGACGACCAGTTCGACCGCGACCACCCGCTCTACCGGGGCATCGCCGCGCTCGGCAAGCTGCGCGCCGCCCACCCGGCGCTGCGCGACGGCATCCAGGTCACCCGGCACGCCGTCGACGGACCCGGGGTGTTCGCCTTCTCCCGCGTCGACCCGGGCGACCGCGTCGAGTACGTCGTCGCCGTCAACAACGCCACCACCGCCACGCAGGTCACCATCGACACCTGGTCACCCGGCACCACCTTCACCGGCGTCCACGGTCAGCACCGGCCGGTCCGGTCCGACGCGGACGGACGGATAACGATCACCGTGCCGGCGCTGTCTGCGATCGTGCACCGGGCCGGTGGCCCGATCCCGACGCCGGCCGGCAAGCCGTCGATCTCGATCAGCGCCCCGCCCGACGGCACCGCCGTCGCGACCCGGGCCGAGATCACCGCCGACGTGACCGGCGACCCGCTGGCCGAGGTCACCGTCGCCGCCCGGATCGGCGCCGGTCGGTGGACCCTGCTCGGCCGGGCCGGCCACGCCCCGTACCAGGTGCACCACGACCTCACCGGGTTGGCAGCCGGCACCCGAATCGAGTACAAGGCGGTGGTGCGCGACAGTAAACGCCGGACCGCCACCGCGAAATCCACCGCGCTGGTCGGCACCCCACCGCAGGGCGACGCCCGGGACTGGCTCGTCGTGCACCACCAGCGCTCCGACGGCGACTACGCCGACTGGGGCCTCTACACCTGGGGCGACATCGACCCCGACTGGCAGACCGGCTGGCCGGAAGGGCAGCCGTTCGCCGGCGAGGACAGCTACGGGCGGTTCGCCTGGGTGAAACTCGCCCCCGGCGCGACATCGGTCGGCTTCGTGGTCGTCGACGCCGACGGCACCAAGGACGTCGACGTCGACCGGACCGTCGACGTGAGCGCCACCGGTGAGGTCTGGGTCAAACAGGGCGACCCGGCGCTTTACCCGACCCGGCGCGCCGCCACCGGGGAGGCCGACCCACCGACCGACGACACGATCGCGTTGCTGCACTACCGCCGGGCCGACGGCGACTACACCGGCTGGGGGCTGCACGTCTGGGACGGTGCCGCCACCCCGACCGACTGGGCCGACCCGCTGCCGCCGGCCACCAGCGACGACTTCGGCGTCACCTTCCGGGTGCCGCTCGCCGACGGTGCCGCCGGGCTCAGCTACATCATCCACCGGGGCGACGAAAAGGACCTCCCCACCGACCAGCGGCTCGACTTCGCCGCCGCAGGTCGAGAGGTGTGGCTGCTCGCCGGCGACCCGCGACGCCTGCTGCCGCCGGTCGCCACCGTCGGCCGCGACCTGGACCTGACGAAGCAGCGGGCGCACTGGATCGACCGGTCCACCATCGCCTGGGACGCCGGGCCGACCGACGGCAAACGCCACGACCTGATCTGGGCTTCCGACGGCGGGTTGACGGTCGACGGCGACGACCTCGCCGGTGACTACCAGTCGATCCCGCTGACCGCGCAGCCCAACGGGCTCACCGACACCCAGCGGGCGGCCTTCCCGCACCTGTGGGCCTACCGCACCTTCGGCATCGACAGGCGGGACCGCGGCAAGGTCGCCGCCGCGCTGCGTGGCCAGCTCGCGGTCGCCGAACGCGACCATGAGGGCAACCTGTTGGCCGTCACCGGGGTGCAGATCCCCGGCGTCCTCGACGACCGGTACGCCGCAGCCACGAAGGCCCCGCTCGGCGTCACGTTCACCGGCGACCGGCCGACCTTGTCGGTGTGGGCACCCACCGCCCGTACCGTCGCACTGCAGTTGTTCGACACCCCGACCGCGCAGCATCGGACCGTCGCGATGCGCCGCGACGACCGCACCGGCGTCTGGTCGGTACGCGGCGAACCGGACTGGCGCGGCCGCTACTACCGCTACCAGGTCGACGCCTGGCAGCCGGCCGCCCAGCGGATGGTCACCGCCTCGGTCACCGACCCGTACGCGGTGGCGCTGGCCGCCGACTCCACGCACAGCCAGATCGTGGACCTGACCGACGCGGCACTCGCCCCGGCCGGCTGGGCGCGGCTGCGCAAACCGGCCGCTGTGCCGGCCGGCCGCACCCACATCCAGGAAGTCTCGGTACGCGACTTCTCCATCGCCGACGCCAGCGTCCCCGTCGACCGGCGCGGCACCTACCTGGCCTTCACCGACCCGCGTACCGCCGGGATGCGTCATCTGACGTCGCTGGCCGACGCCGGCGTCACCCACCTGCACCTGCTGCCGACGTTCGACTTCGCCACCATTCCCGAACGCCGCGCCGATCAGGTCGTGCCGGACTGTGACCTGGTCGCGCTACCGGCCGACTCGCCTCGCCAGCAGGCGTGCGTCGCCGCCGTCGCCGACCGCGACGGCTACAACTGGGGCTACGACCCGCTGCACTACACCGTGCCCGAAGGCGGCTACGCCACCGACCCAGACGGTGCCGCGCGTACCGCGGAGTTCCGGCGGATGGTCGCCGGGATCAACGACGCCGGGCTGCGGGTGGTGCTCGACGTCGTCTACAACCACACCTCGGCGGCCGGGGTAGACCGGCACTCGGTGCTGGACCAGATCGTGCCCGGGTACTACCACCGGCTGCTCGACGACGGCGCCGTCGCCACCTCCACCTGCTGCGCCAACACCGCCCCGGAGCACGCCATGATGGACAAGCTGGTCGTCGACTCGATCGTCACCTGGGCCAAGGTGTACAAGGTGGACGGTTTTCGGTTCGACCTGATGGGCCACCATCCGAAGGCCAACATCCTGGCGGTACGGGCGGCGCTGGACAAGCTGACCGTGGCCCGCGACGGGGTCGACGGGCGATCGATCCTGATCTACGGCGAAGGTTGGGACTTCGGGGAGGTGTCCGGCGACGCCCGGTTCACCCAGGCCACCCAGCTCAACCTGGCCGGCACCGGGATCGGCACGTTCACCGACCGGCTGCGCGACGCGGTACGCGGCGGCGGCCCGTTCGACGAAAATCCGCGGGTGCAGGGCTTCGCCAGCGGCCTGTTCACCGACCCCAACGGCGACCCGGTCAACGGCGGCAGCGCCGAGCAGCAGGCCCGGCTGCGCCAGCAGCAGGACGTCATCAAGGTCGGGCTGACCGGCAACCTGGCCGACTACGAGTTCACCGCCACCTCCGGCGACCGGGTGACCGGCGCCGAGGTCGACTACAACGGTTCGCCGGCCGGCTACACAGCAGCGCCAGGGGAGGCGGTCAGCTACGTCGACGCCCACGACAACGAGATCCTGTACGACGCGTTGGCGTACAAGCTGCCGGCCGGCACCACCGCGGCCGACCGGTCCCGAGCCCAGGTGCTCGCGCTGTCCACGGTGATCTTTGCCCAGGGCACCGGGTTCGTGACCGCCGGCAGTGAACGGTTGCGCTCCAAGTCGCTGGACCGCAACTCGTACAACTCGGGTGACTGGTTCAACCAGGTTCGCTGGGACTGTGCCGACGGCAACGGCTTCGGCATCGGTCTGCCGCCGGCGGCAGACAACGCCGACAAGTGGCCGTACGCCGGTCCGTTGCTGGCCGACCCGGCGCTGGTGCCGGACTGTGCGACGGTCGACCTGACGGCCGCCCGGTACGCGGAGCTGCTGCGAATCCGTGCCTCGTCCCCGGTGTTCGCCCTGTCCACCGCCCGTGAGGTGCAGCAGCGGGTCAGCTTCCCGTTGGCCGGGCCGGCCGAGACGCCGGGTGTTATCACCATGCGGCTGCGTTCGGCCGGGCTGGACGAGCGGTGGCGGTCGGTGACGGTGATCTTCAACGCGACGCCGCAGCCGGTCCGGCAACGGCTGCCCGAGTTGCGTCGGGCCGGCGTCGAGTTGCATCCGGTGTTGGTCGACTCGGCCGACCCGGTCAGCCGTCAGGCCGCCTTCGACTCCTCGACCGGCGCGTTCACCGTGCCACCGCGTACCGTCGCCGTCTTCGTCCAGCCCCGCTGACCCCGCGCCGCCGCCCCGCCTCTCTCCGCGATCTTGCACTTATCGATGGACAAATCCGACGAATCCTCTCGATAACTGCAAGATCGCCGGGCCGGGCCGGGCCGGGCCGGGCCGGGGCGGGGCGGCGGCCCGGTCAGGGTAGGCGGGGGCCGGCGTCGCGTTGGGCTGCCAACCAGGACTCCGCCTCGTCGGCCCGGCGGGGCAGCCCGGCTGACAGGTTCACCGCCCCGGCGGCCGTGACCAGCACGTCGTCCTCGATCCGGATACCGATGCCGCGCAACTCCTCGGGCACCAGCTCGTCCTCCGGCTGGAAGTACAGGCCCGGCTCGACGGTCAACACGTACCCCTCGTCGAGCTCACCGTCACGGTAACGCTCCTTGCGGGCCCGGGAGCAGTCGTGCACGTCGATGCCGAGCATGTGACCGAAGCCGTGCAGGGTCCACCGCCGGTAGACGGTCGACTCCTTGTCCATGGCCTCGTCCACGCTCACCGGCAGCACGCCCAGCTCGGCCAGGCCCTCGGCCAGCACCCGCATGCACGTCCGGTGCACGTCGCTGAACTTCACCCCCGGCTTGATGAGGTCCATGCCGGCCTGCTGGGAGGCGTACACGATGTCGTAGACCTGCCGCTGCAGCGCGGTGAACCGGCCCGACACCGGCAGCGTGCGGGTCACGTCGGCGGTGTAGAGGTGCTCGCCTTCCACGCCCATGTCCATCAGCAGCAACTCACCTGGCCGGGTGACCCCGTCGTTGCGCACCCAGTGCAGGATCGTCGCGTGCGCGCCCGAGCCGACGATCGATCCGTAGCCGACGTCGTTGCCGTCGTGCCGCGCCCGTAGCGCGAACACCCCCTCCAGTAGCCGCTCGGAGACCGGTCGGTCGGCCGGCAGCACCCGGGCGACGTCCTCGAAGCCCCGCACCGTGGCGTCGATCGCCGCCTGCAGCTGGGCGATCTCCCACTCGTCCTTGACCAGCTTTTGTTCCGAGATCGCGATAGCCAGCTCGCGGTCGCGGGCACCGGCGTCGTCCCCACTGTCGAACGGCAGCACCGCCGCGTCCACCCGCGTGTCGAAGCCGCGCAGTACCCGGGTCCGTCCCGGCGCGCAGCCGGCCAACGCCTGCGGCAGGTCACTCAGCGGTGCCGTCTCCAGTCCCAGCTCGGTCGACTTCTCCGCCAGGGTGCGTCGTCGGCCCACCCACAGCTCGCCGTCGCGGCTGCGGAAGAACTCGTCGGTCTCCCGCGACGACCGCTGCCGGGTGAAGAGCACCGCGTCATGCCGGTCGCCGCTGGGGCGCAGCACCAGCACACTGTCCGGGTCGTGGTCGCCGGTCAGGTACGCGAAGTCGCTGCCCGGCCGGAACGGGTAGTCGGTGTCGTTGGCCCGGGTCTTCTCGACGCCGGTGGGGACGACCAGGGTCTCACCGGGGAACGCCGCGGACAGCGCCGATCGGCGGCGGGCGTAGTTCGGCACCTCGGGGCGCGGCCCGAGCGGCAACGTGTCGTCGCGCCAGCCGGTACGCATGAACTCCAGCAACTTCTCCGGAAAGTCCGGATCGTGCGACTCGGTGCGCGGCTGTTCGGTCACCGCCTCGGCGGCCATCTCGGTCGACGTACCCTCGGTCTGGTCCTGTGTCACTGCGTCCTCCCCATGGTTGGGCGTACTCGACGGTACCGCGTGACCGCCGCGTGGAAAGATGTCTGCCATGTGCGGACTCCTGGCCTTTTTCAGCGCTCGCGGTGACGCTGGCGCGCACCGCGACGCGATCGCCCACGCGTTGGAATGCCTGCACCACCGCGGCCCGGACGAGACAGGTGTGGAGGTGATCGGCGACCCGACTGGGCGGTGGGCGGACGCGGTCTTCGCACACAAACGGCTGGCGATCATCGACGTGGCGTCCAGCCAGGAGCCGCTGGCCTACGCCGATGGTCGCTACCTGCTCACCTTCAACGGCGAGATCTACAACTACATCGAGCTGCGCGAGCAGCTGATCCGCGAGTTCGGTGCCCAGTTCGCCACCGCTGGCGACGGCGAGGTGATCGTCGCCGGGTTCCACTACTGGGGCGAGAAGGTGCTGCACAAGCTGCGCGGCATGTTCGCCTTCGTGATCTGGGACCGGGAGCAGCGGCGTGCCTTCGGCGCCCGGGACTACTTTGGTATCAAGCCGCTGCACTACCTGCAGACCCCGGACGGCATCTACCTGGCGTCGGAGAAGAAGGCGCTGCTGCCGTTCTCGGCCGCGGCCAACGCCGGCGACGCCGGGGTGGACACCGCGAACCTGTCGCACTACCTGACCCTGCAGTACGTTCCCGAGCCGCGCACCCTGCACCAGGGGATCAGCCGGATCGGCTCCGGGGAGTCGTTGACCTGGTCGGCCCCGGCGCTGGAGCCGACGGGGGCGCCGCCCGGCCCGGCCGGGGGGGTGCAGATCCGCCGCTGGTACCAGCCGATCTTCCGGCCCGCTCCGGTGTCGGAGCCGCAGCGGCTCTACGACGAGATCCGCGAGACGCTGCGGGAGAGCGTCCGCATGCACATGCGGTCCGACGTGCCGGTCGGCGCGTTCCTGTCCAGCGGCATCGACTCGACCGCTGTGGTGGCCCTGGCCCGCGAGTTCAACCCGAACATCCTGACCTTCACCGTCGGCTACGACGTGCCGGGCTACTCGGAGATCGACGTGGCCCAGGATTCGGCGGAGCACCTCGGCGTGACCATCATGCCGACGAAGATCGGGCCGCAGGACATGATGGAGGCGTTGCCACGCATCGTCTGGCACTTGGACGATCCGGTCGCCGATCCGGCGCTGGTGCCGCTCTACTTCGTCGCGAAGAAGGCCGCCGAGCACGTCACCGTGGTGCTGTCCGGCGAGGGGGCCGACGAGTTCTTCGGCGGCTACACCATCTACCGCGAGCCGCTGTCGCTCGGCGCGGTGCACGGCCTGCCGGACCCGATGCAGAAGGGCCTGCGGGCGGTGTCCAAGGTGATCCCGCAGGGCGTGAAAGGTAAGAGTTTCCTGGAGCGCGGCACCACCCCGATCGAGGAGCGCTACTACGGCAACGCCCGGATGTTCACCGAGGAGGAGAAGCAGCACCTGATGCGCCGCTACGACCCGTCGGTGCGTTACACCGACGTGACCGCACCGGTCTACGCTGAGTGCGCCGACCTGGACGACGTCACCAAGATGCAGTACGTCGACCTGTACACCTGGCTGCGCGGTGACATCCTGGTCAAGGCGGACCGGATCTCGATGTCCCACTCGCTGGAGGTCCGGGTGCCCTTCCTGGACAAGGAGGTCTTCGACGTCGCGGCGAAGATCCCGGTGGAGCTGCGGCTGCCGCCACGGTCGGACGCCACCAAGTACGCGATGCGTCAGGCGCTGGCGGGCGTGGTGCCGCCGGCCATCGTCAACCGGCGCAAGCTGGGCTTTCCGACTCCGACCCGGGTGTGGCTGCGCGGCGAGATGTACGAGTGGGTACGGCACATCTTCGCCACCTCCGGCGCCGGTGACCTGCTCGATCTGTCGTACGCGATGCGGCTGCTCGACGAGCACAAGCGGGAGGAGGCGGACCACTCCCGCAAGGTGTGGACGGTGCTGATCTTCTGCATCTGGCACGCGATCTTCGTGGAGCGTTCGCTGGATCCGGGTATCCAGCGCAACCAGTCGGCGTTGCTGACCAAGCCGGTCGTCGGCTCGATGGTCGCCTGAGAGGTTCGGTCGCCTCGAACACGTGCCGGGGCCCGGCAGCGCGAGCGCTGCCGGGCCCCGGGTGTTCCGTGGTGGCTGGTTGCTCGGGATGGATCAGGAGGCCGAGCAGCTCACCGACGGTGTGCCGGAGCTTCCGTTGGCGGTGAAACCGAACGTCGTCGAGGCGTTCGGGCCGAGGTTGCCGTTCCACGCTACGTTACGGACGGTGATGTTGGACCCACTCGTGGTGTGAGTTCCGCTCCAGACGCTGTTGATCGTGACACCGCTTCCGAGGTTCCAGTTGGTGCTCCAGCCGCCGATGCTGGCGGTGCCGGTGTTTGTGACCGTCACCTCACCCTGGAAGCCGCCGCTCCACGAGCTGACCGTCCGGTACGTCGCCGAGCAGCCGCCGGACGGCGCCGGGGTGGTGGGGTTCGGGCCCGGAGTCGTCGGCTGCGGGCCGGGGGTGGTCGGCGCCGGGGTCGGGGTCGGGTTCGGGTTGATCGGAGTGCCCCGGATACCGGTCACCTGGCCGTTGCCGCCGTCGAAGACCACGTCGGAGCAACCGTAGAAGTTCTCCTGGCTGTCCGAACGCACCCAGTGCGAGTAGATGATGTGCCGACCGCTCTTGTTGCTCGGCAGGCGACCGCTGAAGTAGTAGTGCCCGTCGTTGGTGCCGACCGCGCCGCGCTGCGGTGGGTTGGTGACCGTCAGGAACGGAGTGGCTTCGAGGTCGCTCCAGGCCAGCGGCCGGTTCGGGCTCCAGCTGTCCTTGGTCACCCAGAAGTAGAACGTGCCCGGGTGGTGCGCCCAGTTCGAGTACTTGAACTCCATGCCGGCACCGGCGGTCAGGTGGGTCAGCGGCCAGTCGTTGCGGGCCAGGTTGTAGCCGGAGAAGCCGGAGTTGCCGCCGCTGCACAGCTGACCGTCCGGGATGAACCCGCTTCTGCGGCCGGCGCCGTCGGAACGCAGCACGCTGAACCAGTTGTACAGCGAGTTGGCGCCGCTCTGGTTGACGGCGGCGGAACAGGCCTGGTTGGTCGGTCTGATCTGACCGGTCTGGTCGAGGCCGTCCACCCAGCACAGGTAGGTGCGGCTGCCCGGCATCATCGCGGCGCCGTGCGCCGAGGCCGCGTTGGGGGTCACCACCGTGAGTAGACCAGCGGCGAGTGCGGAGGCGGCGGCTATGACCGCCAATCTACGAAAGGTTTTCACCAAGAACTCCTTCTTGACCAGCCCACGGGGACGGGGGTGCACATCCACGCGGACAAGGTGATGGGCCGACATTGCGAAACGCCCGAACATGAGGAGGAACGGCTGCCAGTCGTCGTGCCGTGGTCACGGCCGGACGACGTGCCGTCCGATGGACGTGTGCGCGCTCGCGTAGCTCCCGGCGAGTCCGAATGACGGTGCGTCAGCCCCCGCACCGCCTCGGTAATCGATATCCCATCACACATCGACCGGAAGCACAATAGCCATCTCTCAATATCCGCCCATCCGGTGGGCGACCCTGGATGAACTGGGAGAATTCAAGACGGCAACCGGCAACAGGAGGAAACTCATGCGGTACGCGGTGGTGCTCGGCGAGGCACTGATCGATCTGCTCGACGGCGAGTGCGACGGCGCCCCGGTCTACCGTCAGGTCATCGGCGGTGCGCCGCTGAACGTGGCGGTCGGTGTCGCCCGGCTCGGCGGATCGGTCGAGTTCGCCGGGTCGCTCGGTGACGACGCGCTCGCCGAACGGATCCGGGCCTTCCTGCGTACCGCCGGGGTCGGTGACCGCGCCCTGACCACGGTGGCCGCGCCGACCACCCTGGCGGTGGCCACCTTCACCGCCGCGGAGCCCGACTTCCGCTTCTACGGCGACCCGCCCTCGTACGGGCAGTTCGACGCCGCCGGACTCGACGACGGACTGATCAGCGACGCGGCGGTGCTGTACTGCGGCTCCATCGCCCTGCTGTGCGAGCCGACACTCGCCGCCGCCCGACAGGCCTGGGCGGGTGCCACCGGGCTACGGGTGTTCGACCCCAACGTACGGCCGAGGCTGCTGCCCGACCGTGCCGCGGTCACGGCGTACCGCGAGGTGGTGGCGGGCTTCGCCGCGACCGCCGACCTGGTCAAGCTGAGCGCGGCCGACGCCGAGGTGCTCTACGACGGTGCCGATCCGGGGGTCGCCGCCGCCCTGCTGCACGATCTCGGCGCCGGCGCGGTGGTGGTCACCCGGGGGGCGGCCGGCGCGTTGGTCAGCGCCGGTGGCGAGGCGTTGCTGATCGACGCCCCGAAGGTGGCGGCCGTCGACGCCACCGGGGCCGGGGACTCGGTGATGGGTGCCCTGATCGCCGAGTTGCTCGACACCGGGCTGCCGACCGACGCGGTCGGCTGGGCGCAGCAGGTCGGTTTCGCGTTGCGGGTGGCCGGGCTGGTCTGCGAGTCCCCCGGTGGGGCGGTGTCCATGCCGACCCGGGCCGCCGTCGCCGAACGCTTCGCTTGACCTCTTCGGGACCAAAGTCCCTGGCCGCAGCCGAGGGAAGCGGCGAGCCTGTAAACAGGCAGAGCAAGTTTCCTGTTTTGGCCGTCCGGCCGCTGACCGAGTGTTCGACCAGCAGCCGGACGGCCCCCCGGAGGTATCCCATGTCGCCGTCCGCACTGTCGCAACTGACCGAGGAGCAACTCGTGCTGGCTCATGCCGCAGACAGCGGGCGGAGCGCTCGGACCGTGCACGGCGGCTCCACCACGTCGCTGCGGCAAACCCTGATCGCGTTGGTTGCGGGACAGGGCCTCGCCGAGCACGCCAGCCCTGGCGAGGCGACGCTGCAGGTGCTGCGTGGCCGGATCCGGTTGGTCGCCGGGGACCAATCCTGGCCCGGGCAGGCCGGCGACCTGCTGGTCGTTCCGGCCAGCCGGCATGCGCTGTACGCCGACGAGGACTCGGCGGTGCTGTTGACGGTCGCCCGCGGCTGAGTACCGCGCCCTGCGCCGGTCGGCGCACGGTGCGACGCCGTAGGTACTCAGTCACGCAGCATTCCCGGCCCGAACACCTCGTACGCGATCCGCTCGGCCGGCAGGCCCCGGCGCATCAGTCCGGTGCGGACCTGTGCCATGAAAGGCACCGGTCCGCAGAGATGGGCCCACGCTCTGGGGGCGAGGGGGATACCGGCTGGGTCCAGCCGTCCCGGGTACACCGCTGCCTTCAAGCCGGCGAGTTCACCATCGGTGGCATCCTCGTACCACAGGTGAACGGACAGATTTGGTAGCCGCTGCTGCAGACCAGGCAGTTCGTGACGCAACGCGTGCGCGGTGCCGGACCGGTCGGCGTGCACCAGCACCACCTCGCGGAACGGTGTGGCGGTGGCCAGATGAGCCAGGGCAGCCATTGCCGGTGTGACGCCGATCCCGGCACTGACCAGCAACAGCGGCGTCCTGGTCGGGTCCGGGTCGTCTGAGTTGGCGCCTGCCACGCCGATTGCGCTGACCTCGCCGAACGCCGGGCTGAGCCGCAGGACGTCACCGACGGAGACCCGGTCGTGCAGGTGATTGGAGACGGCCCCGTCCGGTGTGCGGACCCCGTCCGTCACCCGGTCGACGCCCCTGATCCGCTTGACGGTGATCCGCCATTGCCCGGTCCCGGGCTGCCCGGAAAGGCTGTACTGACGGATCTGCTGGCCTTGGCCGCCAGCCAGCTCGACCAGGACGGAGACGTACTGGCCAGGGAGGAACGTGGGCGGGGTGTCGCCGCTGGCCGGTACCAGGGCGAACGACACCACGCTCGGCGTCTCCTGGACCTTGTCAACGACCCGCCATGGTCGCCAGCCTGCGCCGGCCCGCAGCGCGACCCCGGCAACGGTGTACAGGTGCGCCTCACGGGCGATCAGTTCGCAGGCCAGCAGCCAGTAGACCTCGTCCCAGGCCGCCGCGACCTCAGGCGTGACGGCGTCGCCCAGCACCTCGCCGACCGCGGCGAGCAGGTGTCGACCGACGATCGGGTACTGCGTGGCGGTGATTCCGAGAGAGGCGTGCTTGTGCGCTATCCGGTCCAGCACCGGCCCCCAGGGTAGCCGGCTTGCTCCGGTGAGGTGCTCGGCGTACGCGACGACAGCGGCGGCCAGCGCCGCCCGCTGCTGCCCGGTCGCCTGGTTGCCCCGGTTGAACAGGTCGAGCAACTCTGGATGGGCGGCGAACATCCGCGAGTAGAAGCGGCCGGTGATCGCCTCGCCGTGTGCCTGAACGGCAGGCAGGGTCGTGGTCACCACCGTAGCCGAGGATTCCGAGAGCATGTCCGCTCCTTTGAGGATCGGAAGGGTCGATGCCCACCTAACAGGATCTCTGGATTCCTCTTCAGGGCCGAAGGTCCCGGCTCTGGGGCGACCCAGGTCACTGCGGCGGGGCCGGCTCGTCCATGTTGCTCCGCTCCATAGCTGGTTAGGGTCGGGCCGTGAAGTGCAACCGGGCGACGGACATCGCGTTGCGGGTCGCCATGCTCGTCGCGGCGTCCGGGACACGCACCACGGTGGACGAGTTGGCAACCCGGCTCGTAGTGCCGTCGTCTCCTGTCTTTCGGCAATCGACGGCTCAGGTGCGGTTGGCCAGCTCGGCGTAGCCCCGGGCCACCGCCACGGCCGCGCCCGGCAGGCCGTACGGGGCACGCGCCGCCGCCCGCTCGACCGGTGCGCCGTCGGCGTGGCCATCCCGGATCAACCACTCCAGCGCCACCAGATCGGTGTGCTGGGCGCGGACGAAGTCCACGCCGACGCACGCCCCGTGCCCGGGTACCACGACACTCGACGGCCCGAGCCGGCGCAGCAGAGCAGCCAGCGTGTCCGGCCACTCCAGCGGGTAGGCGTCGTCGAACGACGGTGCAGCGCCCTCCTCGACCAGATCCCCGGCGACCAGCACGTCGGCGTCCGGCACCTGCACGACCAGATCCCCGGCGGTGTGGCCGCGCCCGGGATGCCACACCTGCACGATCCGGTCACCCAGATCGAGCGGCGCGGTCCGGGCCACCGTACGGTCCGGCGGATGGACCTGCGCGTCGCGCAGCCGCGCGGCCAGCTGCAGGTCGTGGTCGACCATCTCCCGGTACGCCTCGTCGCGGATCACCTCGACCGGCCGGTGCAGCAACCGGGCGGCCTCCGGGTGTGCCCAGACCTCGGCGGGCGGGTCACCGGCGACGATCCCGTTGCCGAAGCAGTGGTCGAAGTGGTGGTGGGTGTTCACCACCGACCACGGCAGATCGGTGATCCGCCGGGCCGCCTCGACCAACGCGGCCGCCTCGGCCGGCGTACCGCCGGTGTCGACGACGACGGCGCGGACCGCACCGACGATCAAGGTCGAGTTGACGTCCAGCGACCGCCGGCGCAGCACGTACACCCGGTCGGCTACCTCGGCGAAGTCGCCGTCGGGCATCACAGGGCCCGGTTGCCGGACGGCGAGTCACCGGCGCGCGGTGCCGGCAGGCGGTCGAAGGCCCGCTCGACGAACCGGTGCCGGTCCACCAGGAGCCGCTCGATCCGGCCCTGCGCGACGGTCAGGTCTCCCTCCGACACCACCACGTCGAAGGTCAGCCGCCGGCCGTCGACGTCGGTGAGCCTGGCCACCGCCGCGACCGTCCGGCCCACCGGGGTCGCCGCCAGATGGTCCAACTCGACGCGGGTGCCGACCGTCGTCATCCCGGTCGGCAGTGCGGTGGCGGTCGCGGCGACCGTCGCAGCCTCGGCCAACGCGAGCACCCTCGGGGTGCCGAGGACCGGTACGTCGCCCGAGCCGACCGCCTGGGCGGTGTCGGCGTCGGTCACGGTCAGCTCCACCCGGGCGGTGGTGCCCGGACTGAAGACGTTCTCCGGCGGCTGTCCCATGAGCAATCAGCCTAGGTCCTCGGCCGCGGCCCGACCACGAAAGCCGGTAGGCGCGTCCGGCCCGTTTTCCGGCTGGCTCGCCGTGGGCTGGCTCGCCGTGGGCGGGCTGGCCCTGCTGTCCTTCGGCGGCGCTGATCGGCGGCCTGTTCGGGGCGTCCGCCGTGCTGTGGATCGGCACGGCGGGCATGACTGCCGCCTTCCTGCCAGCCCTGCTGGTCGCCGTCGCGGGCGACGTACCGGCTACCGTCGACACATGTCCGACCGTGCGAGCGCGGCGCCTGTCGACGAGGTGGCAGGGTGGCTGACGGCAGCCCAGGACGTCCTGGCCCTGACCGGGGCCGGGATCTCCACCGACTCCGGGATTCCCGACTTCCGGGGGCCCAACGGCGTCTGGACCCGGGACCCGGAGGCGGCCAAGCTGTTCACCCTCGACGCGTACGTCGCCGACCCGGCGATCCGGCGTCGGTCCTGGCTCGGTCGCCGGGATCATCCGGCCTGGTCCGCGCAGCCGAACGCCGGCCACGCGAGCCTGGTGGAGCTGGAACGGTCCGGCCGGCTCGCCGCGATCGTCACCCAGAACATCGACGGTCTGCACCAACGCGCCGGCAACAGCCCGGACAAGGTGATCGAGATCCACGGCACGATGTCCGAGGTCGAGTGCCTGAGCTGCGACGACCGGACCGGCATGGACGAGGCGCTGGCCCGGGTGGCGGCGGGCGAGGACGACCCGGACTGCCGCCGGTGTGGCGGCATCCTGAAGGCGGCCACGATCTCGTTCGGTCAGTCGCTGCACGGACCCACCCTGCGTCGGGCGGTGCGCACCGCCGAACACTGCGACCTGCTGATCGCCGTCGGGACGTCACTGACCGTGCAACCAGCCGCCGGGCTGGTGGAGATCGCGGCCGGAGCCGGCGCCCGGGTGGTGATCGTCAACGCGGCGGCGACGCCGTACGACGCGATCGCCGACGCGGTGCTGCGCGAGCCGATCGGTACGGTGCTGCCCGCACTGGTGCGGTCGTCGGGCGTGCCAAGATCAATGTGAGCGCTGGATACCCTACAACCGCCGGGTAGCGTATCGGACGCTCACATTGATCCCGGCACGCTGCTGTCGGGGCCGGCCGGATGGTCTGCCTCCGGAGACCCGCCGTCCGGCGTCGGTGCGGCGGCCGGGGTTACCGCTGTGGTGCGGGCGGTGCGGGCGCGGTCGCTGAGCTGCGCCGCCAGCCACCACGCTTCAGCCAGATCCCGGTCCTTGGCGTAGGCGCTCGGCCCGCCGGCGGTGTCGGCGTAGACCGTGGCCAGGCCGAGTAGCCGCTGCAGCGGCCCCTGCAGCACCCGTACGCTCTGCATCCGCGCGTACGGCACGACCAGCAGGTGGCGGGTCAGTAGTCCGCTGCGGACACTGAACACCTCGTCGGCGAGCCCGGCGCCGAGCCTCGGCAGTACCAGCGGGTTGAGCCAGCGGGCGCGGCGCGGTGGCGGCGTCATCGGCAGCGCGTCGATGACGATGCCGGGCAGGACGTCGTCGAGGATGCGGTTCGCGGTGGGCAGGTCGCCGACCGGCAGCAACTGGTCGGACTGGGAGCCGTTCTGCGTCTCCGCCGCGGAGTAGCCGGCGACGTGCAGTCGCATCCGCAGCCACCTCTTGCCCCGCCACAGCAGCGGCCAGGTCACCCCGACCGCCTGTACCCGGTGCAGCGGCACGGTCTGCGACCGGGTTTCGGTCAGCCCGTGCCGCACCCGTAGGCCGACCTCGTCGTGGGCCAGCCGGAAGTTCCAGTCGCTGAGCACCCGCCGGATCGGCTGCAGCAGCACCCCGGCGGTGGCGGTGAGGGTGCTGGCGACCGCGATGAACGACCAGGTGATGTCCATCGCGAACTGGGTGACCACGAAGGCGAGGGCGAACGGCAGGAACATCGTCTGCGGGGTCAGCAACTGACTGATCAGCAGATCCCGGTTGACCACGGTGTGCAGCAGCTTGCCGGGCGGCGGAGCCGACGGGTCGGGCAGGCCGGCCGGCGTACCGTCGGGAAAGGGTTGTGGTGCGACGGAGCCGGCGGTGCCGGCGCGGTCGGCCAGCGCGAGCAGCCGGGCCCGCAACGCGGCGGCGTCGGCGACGGTGAGGTACGCCAGGGGGGCCTCGGTCTGGCTGCCGCCGACCACCTCCAGCCGCAGCTCGGCCAGACCGGTGGCTTGGGCGAGCAACGGCCGGACCACCTCGACGGCCTGCAGCCGCTCCAACGGGATGGCCCGGGTCCGCCGCCACAGCAGCCCTTCGTGGATGCGCAACTCCCGGCCGACCACGTGGTAACCGGTGTTGTACCAGCTCACCACCGCTATCACCAGGTAGCCGAGCATGCACAGCACGACCAGCAGGGCGAAGCGGCCGAAACCCACCCGGCCGAGCGTCTGCCAGGACAGCCCGGCGATGATCACCACGAGCGCCCGGCTGCCCTTGAGCATCGGGCTCAGCGGGTGCAGCCGCTGCCGTGGTTCCTCTGATGGCACCGGCGGCGGGTAGGGCTGCCCGGGCATCGGATACGGCGCCGCGTGGTAGGGGTTGGGCGTCGCGTCGTAAGGCTGCGGGAACGGCGGCTGCTGCTGTGCGTGCGGCGGGGGATAGGCCTGCGGCGGGTAGTACGGCTGTGGTGCCGGGTGCGGGGGAGGAACCTGTGGCGGCTGTTGCGGCGGCTGGGTCACAGCCCCTCCGCCCGGACCTCGCCGAGGGCGGTGAGCCGGTCCCGTAGCCGCGACGCCTCCGCCGGCCGCAGGCCCGGAACGCGGGCGTCGCTGGCCGCGGCGGCGGTGTGCAACTGCACCGTGGCCAGATCGAAGGCCCGCTCCAACGGGCCGGCCGAGACGTCGACGAACTGCATTCGGGCGTACGGCACGATCGACAGCCGGCGGACCAGCAGCCCATGACGGACCAGCAGATCGTCGTCGCGTTCGGCGTATCCCCAGGCGTACACCGCCCGGACGGTCGCCACCACCCGCAGCACGGTGAGCAGCACCGCTGCGGCGAAGCCGACGCCGACGAACCAGAACCCGGTGATCGCCCAGCCGACGCCGAGCCCGATCAACAGGAAACTCATTCCAATGGCCAGCCGGATCAACTCCACCCAGACCAGGTCACTGGAAACTGGCTGCCACTGCACCGTGTCCGGCCATGGCTCCAACGGGTTGGTCGGGGCTACCGGTGCGGTGGACTGTTCGCTCACCCTTACGAGCGTAGGCGATCAGCCGAGCGGTGCCACCTCGCGTAGGAATCCGCGCGCCGTCAGGAAGTCGCCGAGCCGATCCCGGTGCTCGCCGCACGCCAGCCAGATCTTGCGCCGTTCGGCGTCGTGCAGCCTGGGATTGTTCCAGCGCAACGACCAGACGGCCGAGGCTCGGCAACCTTTCGCGGAGCAGACGAGACCCGGATCGGGGACCGACGCCGCGCCGGAAGGCTGGGGGGCGGCAATCATCCGCTGAGTCTAGATTGCCGGTCGGGCGGCGTACTCGCGGCAGCCGACACATCTGAGGTTTGAACGCCGGGCGACCACGGGGGAAGCCGCCCGGCGACGGCTGAATCGTACACACGCCGATCCCCCCTGTGTCTACCCACCCGACGGGCTTTCTCGGCCGCTGCCCGCACCTTCGGAGCGGCGTGCGACGCTTAGTGCGGCACGACCCTTTCGACCGACGACGTCTGAACCACGCTGTGGAGGACCGGTGGCCCAGCCGATCACGCCCGAATCTTCGACACCGACCGACCTCCCGCCGCAGGCGGACACGTCGCCCTCCCCGGCAGCGGCCCCGGCCGTGTCCACCGCCAGCTCCCCGGCTGCGGACGCGACGCTGCTCGAACGGGCGATGTTCGAGGTGAAGCGGGTCATCGTCGGTCAGGACCGGATGGTCGAGCGGATGTTCGTCGCTCTGCTCGCGCGCGGGCACTGCCTGCTCGAAGGCGTCCCCGGGGTGGCGAAGACCCTGGCCGTGGAGACCCTCGCGACCGTGGTCGGCGGCTCCTTCGCCCGGGTCCAGTTCACCCCGGACCTGGTCCCCGCCGACCTGGTCGGCACCCGGATCTACCGGCAGTCCAGCGAGAAGTTCGACATCGAACTCGGGCCGGTCTTCGTGAACTTCCTGCTCACCGACGAGATCAACCGGGCGCCCGCCAAGGTCCAGTCGGCGCTGCTCGAGGTGATGAGCGAACGGCAGGTGTCCCTCGGCGGGCAGACCCACCGGGTGCCGGAGCCGTTCCTGGTGATGGCCACCCAGAATCCGATCGAGCAGGAAGGCGTCTATCCGCTGCCGGAGGCACAACGCGACCGTTTCCTGATGAAGATCGTCGTAGGCTATCCGACGGACGCCGAGGAACGCGAGATCGTCTACCGGATGGGCGTCGACGCGCCGCAGCCGAACGTCATCTTCGAGCCGAGCGACCTGATCGACCTGCAACGCAAGGCGGACAAGGTCTTCGTGCACAACGCGCTCGTCGACTACACGGTGCGGCTGGTGCTGGCCACCCGGGCACCCGCCGAGCACGGCATGCCGGACGTGGCCCAGCTCATCCAGTACGGTGCCAGCCCCCGAGCCTCGCTGGGGATCGTGCGGGCCACCCGCGCGTTGGCGACGCTGCGTGGCCGCGACTACGCGCTGCCGCAGGACGTGCAGGACATCGCCCCGGACATTCTGCGGCACCGGCTGGTGCTCAGCTACGACGCGCTGGCCGACGACGTACCGGCCGATCACGTCGTCGGTCGGATCATGTCGACGGTGCCGTTGCCGACCGTCGCGCCCCGGCAGAACGCAACTCCGCCGCCCGGCCAACCGGCCGCCGGTCAGTTCGGCGCCGCCCCGGGCGCACCGGGTGCTGCCGCCGCCGGTCAGTGGCCCGGGCAGTTGCCGTGACCGCACCGCCCCCGGCGCCCAGCGCCGGCCGGGCGGAGGCTGTCCTCTCCCGGCTGTACCTGACCGTCACCCGCAAGCTCGACGGTCTGCTGCAAGGCGACTACGTCGGGCTGCTGCCCGGGCCGGGCAGCGAGGCCGGCGAGTCCATCGAGTACCGCCCGGGTGACGACGTACGCCGGATGGACTGGCCGGTGACCGCCCGGACCACCGTGCCGCACGTCCGCCGCACGGTCGCCGACCGGGAGTTGGAGACCTGGCTCGCGGTCGACCTGTCCGCGAGCCTCGACTTCGGTACCGCCCGCTGTCTGAAGCGGGAGCTGGCGGTCTGCGCGGCGGCGGCGATGATCCACCTGACCGCCCGGGGCGGCAACCGGGTCGGCGCGGTGATCGGCACCGGCGACCCGACGTCGGGCGGGTCGACACTGCGACTGCCGGCCCGCACCGGCCGCAAGGAGGCCCACGGCCTGCTTCGCGCGATCGCCCGTACCCCGTCGAAGCCGGGCCACAGCGATCTCGGCGCCCTGGTCGACATGCTGAACCGTCCGCCGCGCCGCCGAGGGGTGGCGGTGGTGGTCTCCGACTTCCTCGCACCGCCGCAGCAGTGGGGTCGGCCGATCCGTAAACTGGCGGTGCGCCACGACGTGCTCGCCGTGGAGGTGCTCGACCCGGTCGAGCTGGCTCTGCCCGACGCCGGTGTGCTCGCCCTGACCGATCCCGAGACCGGCACGCTGCACGAGGTCCAGACCGCCGATCCGCGACTGCGTCGCCGGTACGCCGAGGCCGCCGCCGCCCAACGCTCCGTGATCGCGCAGACCCTGCGCGGCGCCGGTGCGGCCCATCTGCGGCTGCGTACCGATTCGGACTGGCTGTTGGACATCGTCCGGTTCGTCGCCGGCCAGCGGCACGCCCGTACCCGTGGCAGCGCCCGCCCGGCCCCCGCCCCGCGCCCGGAAAGCGAAGTTCGATGATCCGTTTCCTGCAGCCCTGGTGGCTGCTCGCTCTGCTGCCGGTGCTCGTCGTCGCCGGGCTGTACGTGTGGCGCCAGTTCCGCCGCAAGGCGTATGCGGTGCGGTTCACCAACGTGGACCTGCTGCGTACGCTCGCACCTCGTGGTCTCGGCTGGCGGCGGCACCTCGCGGCCGGCGCGTTCCTGCTGAGCCTGTTGGTGCTGGCGTCGGCGTTGGCCCGGCCGTCGATCGACGCCGAGGAGTCGCTGGAGCGGGCCACCGTGATGCTCGCCATCGACGTGTCGTTGTCGATGGAAGCCAACGACGTGGCCCCGAGCCGGATCGAGGCCGCCCAGCAGGCGGCGAAGGAGTTCGTGGCGGAGCTGCCGGAGGGCTACAACATCGGGCTGGTCGCGTTCGCCAAGTCGGCCAACGTGCTGGTCGCCCCGACCAAGGACCGGCCGGCGGTGACCCAGGCGATCGACGGGCTGGCGCTGGCCGAGGCGACCGCCACCGGCGAGGCGGTCTTCACCTCGTTGGAGGCGATCCGGATGGTGCCCACCGACGGTGCGCAGGGGCCGCCGCCGGCCCGGATCGTGCTGCTCTCCGATGGCTACCGCACCTCGGGCCGGTCGGTCGAGGAGGCCGCCGCCGCGGCGGCGGCGGCGAACGTGCCGGTGTCGACGATCGCCTTCGGCACCGACGATGGCCAGGTGCAGATCGGCGGCCAGGTGCAGCGGGTGCCGGTGGACCGGTTCGCCCTCGCGGAGCTCGCCGAGGCGACCAACGGCTACTACTACGAGGCGGCCACGGTCAGCGAACTCAACCAGGTGTACGAGGACATGGGCTCGTCCATCGGCCAGCGCACCGTGCCACGGGAGATCACCCAGTGGTACGCGGCGGTGGCGCTGCTGCTGGCGCTGGGTGCCGCCGTACTGAGTCTGCTGTGGACCTCACGCCTGCCGTGACCGGCCGGTCGGCGGCGTCCGCGTCTCAGCGGGCGCCGCTGGCCAGTACGAAGATGACGGCGATCCAGACTGCGGCGAGGGTGAATCCCAGCGGCGCGACGTAACGGTTCATGGGACTGGCTCCGGCGACGGGCGGGCACCCTTGGCGGGGCGACCGGCAGGCGGGCTGACGGGCGACACGGGTGAGTCGCGCGGGCGCACCGGAGCCACACCGGATCAGTGTGGTCGGCCGGCGGCCCGGCGGCGACTGGGAGGATCGCTATCTCGCACAGCGATCACCTCCGTAGGTCGTCCGGCCGTTGAACCGGGCAAGAGCGTACACCCGGGCCGCCGGGTCGGCACAAGCGGCCACCTGATCACCAGCGCGACGGCACCGATCTGCGCCGCCTCGGGGACCACTGTGCCGCTCACCAGTGCGAGGCCACGACCGGATCGTGCCGGTGACATGACACCGCGGGCTGGTACCCCCGGGTTACTGCTTACCCGGGGGTAGCACCTAGTCTCCAAGCCGGATCAATCGAGACGAGGGGGAAACGTGGCCCGCACCGTACTGGTCACCGGGGGTAACCGGGGTATCGGTCTGGCGATCGCGCAGGCGTTCGCGAAGCAGGGCGACCGGGTCGCGATCACCTACCGATCCAGCTTCGCCGAGCAGGACGGCCTGTTCGGCGTACGGTGCGACGTCACCGACGCCGCCTCCGTCGACGAGGCGTTCGGCACGGTCGAAGCCGAACTCGGACCGGTCGAGGCGCTGGTGGCCAACGCCGGCATCACCGACGACACGCTGCTGCTGCGGATGTCCGAGGAGCAGTTCACCTCGGTGCTCGACACGAACCTGACCGGTGCGTACCGCTGTGCCAAGCGGGCCTCGACGAAGATGCTGCGGGCCCGCTGGGGCCGGTTGATCTTCATCTCGTCGGTGGTCGGCCTGCTCGGCTCACCCGGTCAGGTCAACTACGCGGCGAGCAAGGCCGGCCTGGTCGGCATGGCCCGCTCGATCACCCGCGAGCTCGGCGGCCGCAACATCACCGCCAACGTGGTCGCCCCGGGGTACGTGGAGACCGAGATGACCGCCGCCTTGCCCGAGGAGCGCAAGGTCGAATACCGCAAGGCCATTCCGGCGGGCCGCTTCGCCGCCGCCGACGAGGTCGCGGCGGCGGTGACGTGGCTTGCCGGCGACTCGGCCAGTTACATCTCCGGGGCGGTCATCCCCGTCGACGGTGGCCTCGGCATGGGCCACTGACAGTCCGCCCGACACCACGTCCAGGCCAGCCCAGATCAGCCACGACCCCGGCTGTCGAACATCGAACGGAGAAACCTGTGTCCGCACTGCTGGCCGGTAAGCGGCTGCTCGTGACCGGTGTCATCACCGACCAGTCGATCGCCTTCTCGGTGGCCAAGCTCGCCCAGGAGAACGGCGCCACCGTCGTGCTGACCGGTTTCGGCCGGATGTCACTGGTGGAGCGGATCGCCAAGCGGCTGCCGGAACCGGCGCCGGTGATCGAGCTCGACGTGACCAGCCCGGAGCATCTGGACGGCCTCGCCGACAAGGTACGCGAGCACGTCGACGGCCTCGACGGCCTGGTGCACTCGATCGGCTTCGCCCCGCAGAGCTGCCTCGGTGGCGGTTTCCTCGACGCGCCGTGGGAGGACGTGGCGACCGCCCTGCACGTCTCGACCTTCTCGTACAAGTCGTTGGCGATGGCGGCGCTGCCGCTGATGCGCCCGGGCGGCGCGGTGGTCGGGCTCACCTTCGACGCCAGTTTCGCCTGGCCGGTGTACGACTGGATGGGCGTGGCCAAGGCCGGTCTGGAGTCCGCCTCCCGCTACCTGGCGCTGCACCTGGGGCCGAAGGGGATCCGCAGCAACCTGGTCGCCGCCGGACCGCTGCGCACCATGGCGGCGAAGTCGATCCCCGGCTTCGAGGCCTTCGAGCACGCCTGGACGGAGCGGGCACCGCTGGGCTGGCAGCTCTCCGACCAGGAGCCGGCCGCGCGTGCCTGCCTGGCGTTGCTGTCCGACTGGTTCCCGGCCACCACCGGGGAGATCGTCCACGTCGACGGCGGCTACCACGCCGTCGGTGCCTGATCCGGGGCGGTCCTGATCCGGGTGCGCCGCCGCCGGTCCGGGCGCGACCAGGAAGAATGACGACCATGGTGTACGACGCACTGGTCCTGCTCTCGTTCGGCGGCCCGGAGGGGCCCGACGACGTACTGCCCTTCCTGGCCAACGTCACCCGGGGGCGCAACGTGCCGCCGGAGCGGCTCGCCGAGGTCGCCGAGCACTACCAGCACTTCGGCGGCGTGTCGCCGATCAATCAGCAGTGCCGGGAACTGCTCGCCGCGATCCAGGCCGACTTCGCCGCCAACGGGATCGACCTGCCGGTCTACTGGGGCAACCGGAACTGGCATCCGATGCTGACCGACACGGTCGCGCGGATGCGTGACGACGGGGTGCGCCACGCGCTCGGCTTCGCCACCAGCGCCTACGGCGGGTATTCGTCGTGCCGGCAGTACCAGGAGGACATCGCGGCGGCCCGGGCGGCGGTCGGCCCGGACGCCCCGGTGATCGACAAGCTGCGGCAGTTCCACGACCATCCCGGTTTCGTCGGCCCGCACGCCGAGGCGGTGCGGGCCGCCGTGGGCACGCTGGATCCGGCCGTACGCGGGCACACCCGGCTGGTGTTCACCGCCCACTCGATCCCGGACACCATGGCGGCCGCCGCCGGCCCCGACGGCGGGCGCTACCAGGCCCAGCTGGCCGAGACTGCCCGGCTGGTCGCCGCCGACGCCGCGCCGGATCTGCCGTACGACCTGGTCTGGCAGAGCCGGTCCGGGCCGCCGCAGGTGCCGTGGCTGGAGCCGGACATCAACGACCACCTGCGGGACCTGGCCGGGCAGGGCGTGGCCGCCGTGGTGGTCAGCCCGATCGGGTTCGTCTCCGACCACCTCGAGGTGGTGTGGGATCTGGACACCGAGGCGGCCACGACCGCCAAGGAGCTCGGGCTGGCGTATGTCCGGGCCGGCACGCCGGGGACCCACCCGGGGTTCGTCACCATGGTCCGCGAGTTGGTGTCGGAGCGAATTGACCCGCGGGTCACCGGGCCGCGACGTCGCCTCGGTACGCTTCCGATCTGGGACACCTGCCCGGTGAACTGCTGCACCACCCCCGCCACCACCCCCCGGAGACCGTCGTGATCGACCGTAAGCCCGTCGAGAGTTGGCTGACCGACATGGACGGCGTGCTGGTGCACGAAGGCCAGCCGGTCCCCGGCGCACCGGAGTTCATCAACCGGCTGCGTACCTCGGGCAAGCCGTTCCTGGTGTTGACGAACAACTCGATCTACACGCCCCGGGACCTGCAGGCGCGGCTCACCCGGATGGGTTTCGACGTGCCGGAGCAGGCGATCTGGACGGCGGCCCTGGCCACCGCCCAGTTCCTCGCCGATCAGCGTCCGGGCGGCACGGCGTACGTGATCGGCGAGGCCGGGCTGACCACGGCGATGCACGCGGTCGGCTACATCCTGAGTGACTACGCCCCGGACTACGTGGTGTTGGGGGAGACCCGTACCTACAGCTTCGAGGCGATCACCAAGGCGGTCCGGCTGATCAACGATGGTGCCCGGTTCATCTGCACCAACCCGGATCCGACCGGACCGTCGACCGAGGGCGCGTTGCCGGCGGCCGGGTCGGTGGCGGCGATGATCTCGAAGGCGACCGGGGTGGAGCCGTACTTCGTCGGCAAGCCGAATCCGATGATGATGCGGTCGGCGTTGAACACGATCGACGCGCACTCGGAGAGCACCGCGATGATCGGCGACCGGATGGACACCGATGTCTTGTGCGGGCTGGAGGCGGGTCTGCAGACGATCCTGGTGCTCACCGGGATCAGTAGCCGGGCCGACATCGACCGTTATCCGTACCGGCCGTCCCGGATCGTCCCGTCGGTGGCCGACCTGATCGACGAGATCTGACCGCTCCCGCCACCCACCACCCACCAAGATCGCGACGATCTTGCACTTATCGATGGACAAATCCGGCAAATGTTCTCGATAAGTGCAAGATCGTCGCGGGGGGGGTGTCCCTATGGGTTGTGTCAAGCGGCGAGGCGGGGTTCGGCCGCCGTTTTGGGCTGGTATGGCCGTTGGGTGCGGAGCATGGCGTGGAGGACGTCGACGCGGCGGCGGGCGAGGCAGAT